>JAWOGX010000364.1:0-7503 GCA_046496455.1 Bacteroidales bacterium
CCGGATTATGCCTATGCGGATTTCCAGATCGCCGCAGGGACTTACCCTGTAAACTCGGTGAGCGGAATCTGCTGTATGCCTTATGGCTTTGGTCATATTGAATCATTTGCCTATATCGCAGGGGTTGAAATTACGCAGCCGGAAGTGGTCTTTCATGCCATTGTCGGCAATGACACCCTCCCCCATTATGCTTTGGCAGATTCCAGCTGCCTGAAAACCCCTTTAACCTTCTACCTTGACTCCTCGGTATACAGCCATTTCATCTCTGATGTGATATGGGAAATGGGCGACAGCCAGTCCTACAACGGATACTCCTGCACGCATACCTATCAGGCATCGGGTTACTACACCCTTACCATGTCATATTGGAACAAAAGCCTCTGCCAAAGGGATTCCATTATGGTCACCATTCATACAGGGCCCGGTGTTTTTGTCAACCCCCTGCAACAAACGATTTGTTCCGGTGATACGGTCTTTTTCTCCGCAACCGGTGCTGATTCCTATGTCTGGGACGCCCCTCCGAACGCCGGCCTCGTCAATACAACAGGCTCAAGTGTATATGCCATTCCCATGACTACAGGGTCGAACCCGGTTACCTATTCATACCAGGTTACAGGCACCGACACCAATAATTGTGAAGGATCCGCCACAGCTATTGTCCAGGTAAAGCCTTATGCTATGGTGCATGCCGGGAGTGATACCGTTATCTGCAACCAGCCAATCCCTGTACAACTCACAGGGAGCCCGGCATGGGGTTGGTGGAGCGGACCAAATGTATCCGCCAGCGGGGTGTATATTCCCAATGGTACCGGTCAGGATACTGTATCATACCATTATTCTGACTCTACAACCTGCTATGATTTTGCTACAAAGATCATCACTGTTTTGCCATCCGAACCTGTCATCGCCTCCGGTGATACCCTGGTTTGCCAGTTAACATCCACTATACAGCTCACAGGGAGCCCGTCCGGCGGCACCTGGCTCAATACGGTTTATGTAGACTCAAACGGGGTTTTTACCCCTGTGGCTGTTGGCGCTTTTTACCCGGTCTATAAAAGAGGATCGGGGAATTGTGCAACGTACGATACCGTTATGGTTGTGGTTGCTGCAAATCCCATTGTCGCTTTTGACCATGACACGGTAGTCTGTCCGAATGATTCTGTTTGGTTCATCAACCAGACACCACCAGGGATGAACCTTTATAACTGGAATTTCGGAGACAATAGTCCCGCTTCACAAATGATCAATCCCGCCCATGCATATAGCATCCCGGGTTTTTATTCAATTGTGCTTAATGCCATTACCAGTGAAGGGTGTAAAGATTCGATCAGCAGTATCATACATGTGCTGCAACCGGCAACGGCAAACTACACCCTGCACCCCGATTCCGGATGTGTTCCGCTGACGGTGCAGTTTCAGGCCGGAACCGGTACACATCACTGGGACTTCGGGGATGGCACAGTTTCTTTACTGCAGAACCCATCACACACCTTCAACTCTGCCGGCACATACCAGGTCAGCCATCACCTTTACAGCACCCTGAATTGCGCTGACAGTGCCGTGCAAACGATCAATGTATATCCTTTGCCTGTGGCCTCTTTCAGCTTCTCCCCAGCTGCATCCTGTATTGCTCCGACTCAGATCCAGTTCGCCAATCTTTCTCTGGGTGGCACCGATTATTACTGGGATTTCGGAAACGGACAAACTTCCACATTGATCCAAAACCCTGTGGCAACCTATTCTTCTCCGGGAAGTTATGACATCATGCTTATCGCAACAAACCTTCACGGATGCAGTGATACAGCCTACGGTATGTTTGTGCTTCTGCAAAACCCGATTGCAGATTTCAGCTTTCACCCCGGTAACGGGTGTGAACCGCTGGAGGTTGTTTTCATCAATAACAGTATGTTCAGTTCAAACCACCAATGGGATTTTGGTGATGGGAACATTTCCTATATGCCCAATCCTTCCCATGTCTATACCCAACCCGGTACATACAGCCTGAAACTTATCACAGAAGCCCAGGGTGGATGCACCGATACCCTGCTGCTCACCGACACCCTCACGGTCTATCCAAAACCGGTAGCCGGTTTTTTCTGGGATCCCGTGGTGCCCAAATTCAATACTGTCCCTGTGCAATTTACCAATATCAGTCTTCAGGGAGGTATCCCGCATTGGGATTTCGGGGATGGAAGCACATCCATGCAAACCAATCCGGTCTACCTCTACCCGCAACCTGGCATCTATACCGTCCGGCTGATTGAAACCAATGCCTCCGGATGCCACGATACTGTGGAGCACAAGATCACCGTTGAAAACATCAATGGCCTCTTTGTGTCCAATGCTCTTTCTCCTGATTATGGTCCGCCTGATATCAGGCAATTTAAACCCAGGGGCACAGGTTTGCAAACATATCATTTACAGATATTTGATACCTGGGGGAATCTCCTATGGGAAACAAGGCTGCTGTCTGACACCGAACCTGCTGAAGGTTGGGATGGGACCGGCCATGGAGGTGTCCCATTGCCTCAGGATGTTTATGTCTGGAAAATTGATGCAGTATTTCTGGATGGTACTGTCTGGCAAGGCAAGACATATCCGGACGGAAGTTGTAAAAGATTTGGCACTGTTACCCTGTTGAGATGATGAGACTCAACCTGCAGATAATCATGTTGGCAACAGCCCTCCTGCTGCTGAACCCGAAGCTTTCAGGACAGGATCCGGGCTTCTCGCACTTTGTGATGTCACCAATGTATTACAATCCTGCTTCCTGCGGTGGCCAGCCCAATGATTTGCAGGTGCGGATGTCATACAGGAACCAATGGTATGGCCTGAAATCTGCCTTCAACACCGGTCTGTTCTCTGCCGATATCTATGATCCATACATCGGAGCATTAGGGGTGTTAGCGTTATCGGATACCGAAGGGGAAGGATCCTTGCACACCAGTCAGATTGGGGCATGCTATGCGCACAAGTATCCGGTAATTGCAGAACAACTCAGCATTCATCTGGGACTGATGGCCTGTTTCGTTCAGAAATCCATCGACTGGTCAAAGATCCATTTCGATGATGAATTCGACAAGGTTTTGGGGCAGGTCTATCCATCCGGGTTTGTACCCCCTGCCCGCTCCTCCGTCATCTATCCTGATTTTAATACCGGCATCCTCATCACCAGCAATTTGGGGAGAAATTACCACAATCGCCACCGCTTTTACAATGAGATTGGATTTTCGATGAGCCATATTACCCGCCCGGATTACTCCCTTCTCGGGATAAATTCAAGATTACCCATCAAATATGTCTTTCATTTCAAAGGGATTTACAACAAGTACGAAAGGCAGGATTTTTTCATATCACCGGCATTGATGATTGAACAACAAGCCTCAATGAGAACGGTGACCTATGGCAGCAACATTGTGTTCAATCAGGCCTTCATCGGTCTGTGGATCAGAAACCGGCAGATTGCAGCAGCGGAATCTTTTGATGCCGTATCCGTTTGCGCCGGAGTTGTCTTTGAAACCGAATCCCGGTCACAGGTCATTGTCAGTTACAATTATGATTTCACGGTTTCGCCGTTAAAATCCGGCACACTCGGATCTCATGAGGTGAATGTTTTCTGGAAAATGACCAAGGTACATTTGTCGGGAAAAAGTTCCGGCAGACAAGTGGAACGGCAGCGCCAAAAACCAGTTCCATGCCCCGGGTCCGGGCGGGCATTTTGATGTGTGCATGGTTCAAAAACAATCTTGCATTTCCTTCAATGTTTTCGTACCTTAGCATTGACATCATTTCTGATCAAATTAATCATAAATCATTATGGCACACGTCAACGAGTATTACGGCAGTGTTACCAAGGTTGAACAGCTCTGGTGCCTGGATGATATGGGCATCGCCCATACCTGCCTCCTTGAGGCCAGGGATGCCTATCCGGGCTACTACAGTTCCTTTATGAAAATCAGCAGGCCCAAGCTGATTTTTATCATGAGTAACCAGCCCTGCACCCTGGAACAAGTAACCAGAATGACTGCGGCAGTAAAAAAGGAATTCCACCATTCGTTTGATGCAGCCTGCTGCGAAATTACCATGAAGCTTATCACAAGGGAAGGGATAAGAATCAAGGGTATAGATGATTACTCCATCATTAAGGATCTGCATTTAGCCTATGTCGATCAGGGGCTGGATCTCCAAAAGAAAAAACGGGACGTCGAAAATGAGGAGGGGCTGATCAAAGTCCGGAAATTCTTCCGGCTTGAAGCTGTTTCTGAAAATATTTATCTTGATGCCGGCGAGAAGCATCGGGGTTATTTCCGGATACCGGAGGATCTGGAATGGGATCGCTTTAAAGAGATCATTATCAGAATCCGGAGCAACTGGACGCACCACTCCTTTGATGCTGCCAAATGCTTTATTTACCGGGATGGTGAAATCGTTGACCTGGTGAGGATTTTCACCAAAAAAGTGGATGTGCATCTTCTTGAAACCCTCAGGGAAGCTTTCCTGAAGGCATCAGAATGGTAACCTGACCATCCCAAGCCCTTTAGGATACAGTCCGGCAAATATGGTCACATGGTCTCCGTCTTCACGGAGTGCGAAACCCATTGATTCGCTGCAATAATCAACATAGAATTCCTCTTTCGTTAACAGGTCAGCGGAATAGCGGAAGAATTTCTGCTCCTGGCTGTTGTACACATACACCCTTTGTTTGGAATCCACTACCAGTTGCGAATGATTCCCCGTATTCAACGGTACGCTGCGAACGAAATCACCGGTGATTGTCCTGAGTTCAATGGTGTTATCACTTCCGCACTTCACAAGGAAATAATCGGTTGAATCAATGGTCACGACAGCAAGCGAAGAACCATGAACCGTGTTACCTGTACTGAAATTGCCGGCATTTGACACCGTCATGGAATATTCTCCATAAAACACAAAATCATTCATGGAAAGGGTGTATAGCTTGTCCTGGTATTTCACCATGTCGTAGGGGGAATCACCCTGTTTATTACCGTAGTTCACCATGTTAACATCATAGTAGCCGAAGGGTTGCAGGGTATTATTGCCGATAAAAAGCAAGAACAGTTTATCATTGGTAGCGCCTCCCGGCACCCAGAATTCGTTACCCGATATCAGGAGCCTCCGCCCCTCCGAGCCATTTGAATTGGCCCATTGCTGATCGTCATAAAAATAGACCGTCAGGAGTGTGCTTGTTGTCAGATTGTATTTGAGAATCTGGAAACCGGTCTCATTGGTGCCATAAGGTGCATAGAAATAGAGCGAATTGTCGGCAGTATCATAAGCCATGCTTCTTGGCATGTATGTAATGTTCATGAACAGTTCGGCATCAACTTCAACCGTTGTGGTATCTGCTTTAAACGGATAATTGGGCTTTGGCTTCTTCTCGTCATCCTTCTGGCAGCTGAATATGAGAATGAGTGCGAGCAGGAGAGGAATCGTAAAAATGGATTTCATGGCTTGATGGTTAGATTAGATACAATCATCCGGAAAAGAACAAGTAAATATACGACAGTTTATGGCAAAATGAAAGAGGTGTTGTTCTGCAAAGCAGAGTTCTGATCATCCTTTTGCCGGTCAGGCAAACATAATGCTGCTTCTGATTGTTTTCCACGGGAGAACAAAACAGTACCTTTGCAAAAAAATGGAGGGAAGAGAGATGAAGCAGAAGCTGATCCTGATGATATTGGACGGATGGGGAGTGGGTGACGGTAGCGCCTCGGATGTGATTGCGACAACGCCGACACCGTTTATGGATTCACTGGCGGGTGATTCCGATGCTGGATATGCAACGCTGAAGGCGTGCGGTGAGGATGTGGGGTTGCCGGAGGGTCAGATGGGCAATTCGGAGGTTGGGCACCTGAACATTGGTGCCGGCCGGGTTGTGTACCAGGACCTGGTCAGGATCAACAAGTCGGTAGAGGATGGCTCGATGAGAGACAACAGGGTGCTGGCGGAGGCCTTTGGCTATGCGATAGCGGAGGGGAAGAAGGTTCATCTTCTCGGGTTGGTTTCTGACGGCGGTGTTCATGCTGCCACGCCCCATCTTTACAAGCTGATCGAAGTGGCAGAAGCATCAGGGTTAAAGGATGTCTTTATCCATGTGCTCACCGACGGGCGTGACACCGACCCGCGCAGCGGAGCAGGATACGTGGCCGAACTGGAGGATTTCCTGGCTGAAAAACATACCCGTATCGCTTCAGTGTGCGGCAGATACTATACGATGGACCGGGACAAGCGTTGGGACCGCGTGAAACGGGGCTACGACCTCCTGGTTTCCGGCACCGGAACTCCTTTCACATCAGCAGCGGAAGCCATCGGGCATTCATACGCTGCAGGTGCCACCGACGAATTCATTGAGCCCTCCGTCATCGTGGATGAAGCGGGGAAACCCCTTGCCACAGTTGAAGAGGGGGATGTTTTCATCTGTTTCAACTTCCGCACCGACCGACTGAGGGAGATCACCACAGCCCTCACCCAGCGCGATATGCCGGAGCATGGGATGCACACCGTTCCGCTTCACTATCTCACCATGGCTGTGTATGACGATTCCTTCGAGGGGATCAAAGTGATCTTTGACAAAGTGCTGGTAGGCAATACATTGGGCGAAGTGATGGAGCAGCATGGCATTCCACAGATACGTATTGCCGAGACCGAAAAATACCCGCATGTCACCTTCTTTTTCTCCGGAGGCCGCGAAGAGCCGTTTGAGGGGGAACAGCGGATCATGATCCCGTCGCCCCGTGAGGTGGCTACCTACGATCTGAAGCCGTCCATGAGCGCCCCGGAAATTGCAGCAGCAATCATCGGGGAATTGAAAAAAGGGGAGGCAGGGTTCATCTGCCTCAATTTTGCCAACGGTGACATGGTGGGGCACACCGGCGTATACGAGGCGATCAGGGAGGCGGTGCAAACGGTTGACCACTGTGCGCAGCAGGTTGCCACAGAAGCCACGAAAGCCGGTTATGCGGTCATCATCACCGCCGATCACGGCAATGCAGATTATGCCATCAACCCGGATGGTTCACCCAATACAGCGCATTCACTGAATGAGGTGCCATTTTACCTGCTCAATACCCAATGGAACAAAATGGCGAACGGCCGTTTGTCGGATATTGCGCCCACCATCCTTGAAGTGATGGGGTTGCCCGTTCCGGAAGAGATGACAGGCAGGAGTCTGGTGAATCAGCAAATTTGTTAATTTGTTAATGAGTTGATTGAATCCTGGAAACATATACAGGTGCCATAGGGAAAATCAGGAATCAGGAATTAGTCCACTTCGTCGCAGCGAGGGCGGATTAGTAATTGATTTATAGGATGTTAGCACGAATTCAATCAGCTCCACGCCAGGGCGTAGCCTCCCTTTCACTCCGGCATCAGCACATCATCACATCAGCACATCATCAAGACGTAGCCTCCCTTTCACTCCGGCATCATCACATCAACACATCATCACATCAGCACATCATCAAGACGTAGCCTCCCTTTCAT
>JAWOGX010000014.1:0-3854 GCA_046496455.1 Bacteroidales bacterium
GCTTGTTCCGCGAGGCGAGAAGAATTATTCGGCCTTTGGCCTCATGATCCAGACTCACCGCCTGCTTGTTTTGTGGGGGGAGGAGGATTCGAACCTCCGAAGGCTTCGCCAACAGATTTACAGTCTGCCCCATTTAACCGCTCTGGAATCTCCCCTGATTGAAATTTTGAGCCGATGGACGGATTCGAACCGCCGACCGGCTGATTACAAATCAGCTGCTCTGGCCAACTGAGCTACATCGGCATCATGTATAAGAACGAAAAAAAGCAGCCCTTTAAAAAGGACTGCAAAAATATGAAGATTATTCGTACAAACAAATCTTTTTGTAAAAAAAATTCAGGTGACACCACATTATTTCGCCCGGATCTTAGCCTTATGCTTCGTCAATTGCCTGCGTAATGCATCAACTGCCTGATCAGCAGCCTCTTCAAATGTCTTGCTCTGCTTCCTGGCAAAGAGATCTGAACCAGGTATCAACAACCGGATCTCCGCTATCTTATTATTGTTGTCATCCACATTCTCCAGGCGTAATATCACTTCACTGCCAATCACCCCTTCATAAACAGCACCCAGTTTCTCAATCTTCGAACTGACAAACTGCTCCAGCTTCTTGTCCGCCTTGAAATGTAAGGTCTGAATTGTTACTCTCATGTCGTGTTCTCCTGTATTAATTGGTTTATATTACGGCATGATCATGCCCTGGGATGGGCCTGACCGTATACCTTTTTTAGTTTCTCCACGGTATTGTGCGTGTAGATTTGTGTTGATGCCAGGCTGCTGTGACCAAGCAACTCCTTGACCGCATTGATGTCTGCACCATGATTCAGCATCGCCGTAGCAAAGGTATGCCTGATCACGTGCGGACTCATCCGGCTCAGGGTGGTCACTCCTGCAAGGGCATTGTGCACCAATCTGTAAACAAACTTCGGGTACAAAGTGTTGCCGCGATCGGTCAGAAATAAAGCCCCGCTATCTGCTGCGGGAAATGCCGAATCCCTGGCGGTGATGTATTCCTGGATCAATCCGGAGAGCTCGCGGCCTACCGGAATGATACGCTCCTTGTTCCTCTTCCCGATGACCCGGACCTGGTCAACCCGGCCGTTTACCTGCGAACGCTGCAAACCAATCAGTTCCGACAGACGGATCCCCGTTCCGTAAAACAGCTCCATGATCAACCTGTTCCTCAGCGACGGGAAATTGTTCCCGGTAAAAACCTGATCCAGCAAAATCGCCATGGCATCCTCCTCCACATATTCCGGCAACCGCTTGCCTGTCTTCATCACCATAAGTCCATTGGCCGGATTGACGGTTGAATGCCCTTCCCTGCAGGCCCACCGAAACATGGCCCGAACAGCAATAACCTTCCTGTTAACGCTCCTGGGTGAAATGCCTCCGTCGGTCATCTCAACCATCCATGACCGGAGCTGGGCTGTGTCCGCTAAAAGGATATCCTCCTCCTGGTAAACATCCCGGAGGTAACCTTCCAATTGCCGTAAGTCATTGCCATATGCAATCAGGGTGTGAGGCGAATACCTCTTCTCGTAACGTAAATAATCCAGAAATTTGCTGATCACCATATCCCTGCTTTCTCTCGCGGTAGTTCTTGCTCAAATCAACGATAGGATAAAGATAAGCAAAAAAATTGCCCCTGGCAATCTTTTTTTTCAATAATTAGGCATTTTGACAAAAAAAAAACGGCTGAACTCTCGTGCAGCCGGATATCTTCAATGCCCGCATCAGCCGGATCAGTTCTCGGCGCTCTGCTGCATCTTGTTCTTGTAAACGGCTTTGATCATCTGCTCGCGCTTGATGATTGAAGGCTTGGTGAACTTCTGCCGCTCACGCAACTCCCTCACAACACCGGTCTTTTCAAATTTGCGTTTTAGCTTCTTCAGCGCCCTTTCGATGTTTTCACCTTCTTTTACAGGAACAATAATCATATAAATACCTACCTTTCAGAAATGGTTATTACTTCATTGGATTTTGAGGCGGCAAAAATACAATATTTTTCATTCAAAACAAATCTTTTTGCCAATTCTCCTTTTTTTTTATCCGGGCAAATGATCGTCTGCCCAAACCCCCCACGTTGTGAAAACCTTTCATTTCAATGAGATCAAAGATTCTTCAAAATGAAATCTGTCATCATCCTGTACAGGTGGTTCCTGGTGTTTCCACCGTAAATACCGTGGTTCCTGTTGGGATAGATGAACATCTCAAACTGCTTGTCGGCGTTCACAAGGGCTGTTACCAGGTCATAGGCATTCTGTACGTGCACATTGTCATCGGTGGAGCCATGAACCAGCATATAATTGCCTTTCAACTTCTTAACATGGTTAATTGGCGAGTTGATATCATAATTCTCGCCATTCTCCTGCGGCGTCCGCATAAACCGCTCGGTGTAAATGTTGTCGTAGTATTTCCAGTTGCTCACGGGGGCCACCGCAATACCGGTCTTGAAGTAATCGGCCCCTTTGGTCATCGCCAGGGTTGACATATAGCCGCCATAGCTCCAGCCCCAGATGCCGATCCGATCTTTATCGATATATGAAAGACCTCCGAAATATTTCGCCGCCTCGATCTGGTCCACCGTCTCAAGGTTGCCCAGCTGCAGGTAGGTGCATTTCTTGAACTCCTCACCACGATGCCCTGTGCCCCGGTTATCAACAGAAACAACAATATAACCCAACTGCGTGAGGTGAAAAAACCAAAGGTTCTGGTAGCTCCAGCCGTTGGAAACCGTCTGTGAGCCGGGGCCACCATATACATACATCAGCACAGGGTAAGTCTTCGCCGGATCGAAATCAACCGGCTTCATCATCCAATAGTGCAACTCCACGCCTTCTCCTGTGGTAAAGGTGCTGAACTCAACCCTGGGGACTGCATACGGCGCAAGCTCCTCTTTCAACGTCTGGTTGTTCTCCAGCTCAACCAACTCTTCACCCTTGCTGTTCACAATCGAGTAATAGTCCGGGGTGTTGGCATCCGACCAGTGCAGGATATAATAATCGAACGACTTGCTGAAAGTGACATCGTTGTCGCCAGCCCTCTTTGAGATCTGGGTCTCCTTCTTGCCATCCAGCTTCACCGAAAACACCTCCACATTGATGGGGGATGATTTGGCAGCACGGTAATAACACACCTGGTTCTTCTCGTCAACACCTTTGATATCAACTACATCATAACTTCCTTTGGTCAACTGCACCTCTTTCCCATCCTTGAGGGATTTTGCATAGATATGGTTGAAGCCATCCTTTTCACTGGTGTAGATCATCCGGTCTTTGGCAAAAAACAGGTTATCAGTGATATCAATATAATATTTGTTCTTCTCTTCATAGAACACGGTGTGTTTCCCGGTGGCAGGATTGTTCAGCAACACTTCGAGGTGGTTCTGGAGGCGGTTTAACCGGAGGATGGCGAGCATGTCACTGCTTGTCCATTTGATTCTGGGGATGTACTGATCCGTTTCAGTGCCGATATCCATGCTGCGTGAGTCACCCGTAGTAAAATCATAGGCATGGATGGTGACCAGGCTGTTGTCCTCCCCTGCCTTCGGGTATTTGTATTTCACCTCGCGCGGGTAGAGCGGGCCGTGATAAGTGAGGGTAAACTCCTTTACATTGCTTTCATCGAACCGGTAGTATGCCAGGTAGCGCCCCGAGGGTGACCACTGGAACCCTTTCGTGAAGGAGAACTCCTCTTCATATACCCAGTCGCAGGTGCCATTGATGATGCTGTTGACCTCACCGTCGGCAGTGACGGTTGTCTCCTCGCCAGTCATGAGATCTTTGACAAAGATGTTGTTATTACGCACAAAAGCCACCTTATTCCCATCGGGGGAGAACTCCGCCAGCCGC
>JAWOGX010000043.1:0-7014 GCA_046496455.1 Bacteroidales bacterium
ATTATGGTTAGGAAAATCTATCTCCTACCAGAAAAAAATCAAATGATGCAAGAAATCTTGCATCATCATGCCTGTTTTGCTTTGGGGTTTGGTAAAGGCTCCAAACCATCATTCAGCAAGGCACCATCGACGGTCAACCGGTATATTCGGAAGGAAGTTTGCCAAATTGTTTCCGGAAACACTCGGAGAAATAAGAGGGATTGTTAAAGCCGACCTCATAGGCAATTTCTGATATGTTTCCGGTCTGTCGGGCTAGAAGTTCCGCAGCCCGGTTCAGTCTCACCGTCCGGATCATTTCGTTGGGAGAGAGATCAACCAGGGCTTTTAACTTTCGGTACAACTGAGATTGACTCATTGACATAAACCCGGAGAAACTTTCAACACTCAATTCCGGATCTGCAAGGTTTTGCCGGATAAATTCACCGGCCTTTTGCAAGAGTTTTTCATCCGATGACAACATCTCATCCTGGTCTCTTTCTCCGGCAATAACATATCGGCTCTTATATTTATCTTTTAACCTTTGGCGCTGATTTATTAGATTTTTGATACGAACCAGAAGCTCCTGCGGATTGAATGGTTTGGTGAGAAAATCGTCGGCACCGGTTTCAAGCCCTTCAAGTTTGTCTTCCATATCGGCCCTGGCCGTTAAAAGAATGACCGGTATGTGGCAGGTTCGTTCATCGGCTTTCAATTTCCGGCAAAACTGGTAACCATCCATGACTGGCATCATTACATCGCTGACAATCAGATCCGGTATCTTTTCCCTTGCTGTGGCATATCCTTCTTCACCATTCCTTGCTTCAGCAACGCAATAGTCTTTTTCAAGGGTTTTAATTATATAAGCTCGTAAATCGGCATGGTCCTCCAGTACCAGTAACAGCGGTTTGTCTTCTTTACTGTCAACCTCTGCCATCCCGGGGTGACCTTCCATCGCGGATTCGCTCCATGTGAGTGATACGCCGGAGGCAGACTCCAGGGGTTTATACGTTGCTGTTGAAAGTCCATACTCACGTGTCATCTCATCCGGACCAAGGTGGCGGCTTCCCATGGGAAGAAACACAGAAAAAGTGGTTCCCTCGCCCAGCTTGCTTTCAGCAGTAATTGTTCCATGATGCAAATCAACCAATTCTTTGGCAAGCGCCAGCCCGATGCCGGTACCTTCCTTTTCACCAGCAGGGAAATTATCCGCCTGAAAGAATCGGTCGAAAATGCGGGGAAGCTGCTCAGGTGGTATGCCACAACCAGTGTCAGAGACTGTGATAAAGGCCATTATCTCATTATCCTTCAGGGGACATGCACTGGTGCCAACACCCACTTCAATCCTGCCGCCTTTCCCAGTAAACTTAAATGCATTTGATAACAGGTTGTAAAGGATCTTTTCAATCTTATCCCTGTCAACATAAAGCAAAATGCTTTCCTCCGTCAGATTAAAAATTAAATCAATCTTCTTTTTTTGGGACAACGACACAAAAGATTGCAGGTATCCGTTGATCAATAACTCGATGTTCTCCCTGCGGGCATGTAATTTCATCTGACCGGACTCCAGTTTGGAAAGGCTTAGAAGCTGGTCGATCAGGTTATGAAGCCGCTTTGCACTGCGCTGCATCATATTCAGGTCTTCAGAAAGCTCCAATTCATGCACCATCGGGCGCAATCTGTCAATCTGGCCTAAAATCAATGTGAGTGGTGTCCTGAATTCATGGGAAATGTCGGCAAAGAATCGGGATTTGACACTATCGAGCGACTTCAGTTTTTCCGTTTCAACGTGCTCCAATTCCAATTCCTGTTTCAGCCTTTGCCGTTTCAGGTCATAGAAGTGCCACGACAGCAATAAACCTGTCAGGAGCAGCGCGTAAAGAACAGACGCCCACCATGTTTTCCATGGTGGCGGTAAAATGGTTATTGCGATGCTTGTACCTGCTTCGTTCCAGTAGCCGTCATTGTTTGATCCTTTTACACGAAAAATATAATCCCCGGGAGAAATACCGGTATAGTTTATAAAGGTACGGTTGCCAACAGATTGCCAATCTTCATCAAGTCCCTCAAAATAACAGGCATACTGATTTTTTCCAGGATCAGTGTAATCAAGTGCTGCAAATTCAAAAGAGAGAAAATTTTGATGATGTTTCAACAGTAACCTTTTTTTTACCGACACCAGGCTGTCGGTTTGCAGGGGCTCTTCCCGGATTAAAATCCCAGTAATGGCAATGGGGGGAATCATGGTGTTATCCTTCAGGCTGTTAACATAAAAGGTATAATAACCATAATCTGACCCACTCTTCCCGCCAATATATACTTTGCCATTTTTGCACAGGTAAAATGAATAGGGGTATATTTCTTCAATTGGCACTGCAGATTGAAGGTCGTACAGTTTCGACATCTGGCCTGAGTCTGAAAGCGGGTTAAACCGGATGAGACCGCGGCTACTGGTTATCCAGAGAATTCCATTCTCCCCACCTTGAATGTCGTATAAATAGTCTGCAATCAGTCCGCTATGGCTGTCATAGGATATAAAGTTATCGTGCAGGGGCTGATATTTGTTTAACCCCTCTATGGTGGCAATCCAGATGTCGCCGGAATGATCTTCATAGACTGACATCACAATGTTGCAACTTATGCTGCTGGGATCGCCCGGAACATTCAGGTAGTTTTGAAAACGGTAAGTTCCCCTGTCCTTCTTTGCGAGTTTAAACAATCCTTTATTTTGTGTGCCGATCCATAAATTTCCATTACGGTCTTCGCAGATCGCCCTGATCAATGCATCCCCGAGAGGTTTAAAGGCAAGGTTCATGATCTCTTTGCCCGTGGCCCTGTCCGAATAAAACAGTCCGTTTAGCGAACCTATCCAGATACGTTCTTCCTGATCTGCCACGATCTCAATAACTGATGACATGGGATTCTTGGGATTGATCAGGTTGGTGTGAAGCCGGGTGATTGTGTTCCCGCTGATCTTGTTGACCCCTCCGCCTGATGTACCCACCCATAATGCATTGTCAGGATCCGTGCAAAGTGAAAAAACACCGTTGCCGGCCAGCGAATTCGGATCATCCGGCCGGTTGACATAGCGTTTCTTAAATTGTAGCTCTTTGTCAAACTGCCACAACCCTCCTTCAAAAGTCCCTATCCAGAAATCACCGTTCTTATCTTCGCAGAAAGCTGTAGCCGAAAACTGGCCCTCTTGGGCTTGTTGTGCCTCAATTTTATGGTGCCTGAAAGGATTTGTGTTCAGGTTCAGCTTGTTGAGCCCTGCATTATCAGTGCCTATCCACAATATATTACAACTATCCGTATACAAACTCCAAACCAAATTGTAGCCAAGGCTTTTAGGGTCTTTGGAACTGTGAAGAAATTGCCTGGATGAGCCGGTTTCCTTGTCGAATTTATTTAACCCCAAAACAGTCGAAATCCATAATGAACACCCATCAGGCGACTCGACTATCTGAGTGATCATGTTGCTGCTCAAGCTTGAAGGATCATTTTTGTCCGAATGGTACCTGGTAATTTGCCTGGCCACAGGATCAACCTTTACCAGTCCATTTTCTGTCCCGATCCACAATAGATGCTTGTCCTTCAGAATGTCCGTGATGATCTCCTCCTTCAGAAAGTCACCCTGCCTTTCCCTTGATGCATAGCATGTGAATGCTCCGGAAGGTTTATCAAAATAATACAATCCTTGCCGGGTGCCTACCAGCAATGTCCGTTCATCTATTTCGATGAAAGATTTGATATAATTGGCATTGTGAGATGGGTTATCCGGTAATGGCCAGAAAGCAGCGAAACTGTTTCCCACATTTAACAGTTTATTCAGCCCGCCACCAACGGTTGCAATCCAGATGTTTCCAAATTCGTCCTGTAAAACCCTGTGAACGTGGTGATGGCTAAGGCTGTGGGGATTCATCGCGTCTGCCTGATATCTTGTGACCAAACCGGTAGAAGTATTCACACGATTCAATCCGTTATCTGCCGTTCCCGCCCAGAGGTGGCCTACTCTGTCTACGAAAAGATGGGCGGTTAAAAGATTGCTCGACAAGGTGGTTGAATCGTTTGGATTGCTCCGGTATGCAGTGAAGTTATTCCCGTCATACCTGTACAACCCGATTCCGGTAGCCAGCCAGATAAAACCCTGAAGATCCTTCACGACAGAATACACAGAAGGGGCCGGCAATCCATCATCAGCCCTGATATGCCTGAATTTGTAATTCTCCGTTTCGGCATTGGTCAGTGCAACAGGAAGAGAGATCAACAATATGATCAAGCGGTATGTTTTCCTGATGCCTTTCATTTGCGGGCATATAACCAAGAACCTGTAATTTACAAAATAATTTGGTTCAAAACAACACGAAGCAATGTTGCCGAGTCAACTCACAACATGTACAAGCTAAATGTCAGATTACCACAGTCAAAGCACCAGAAGTCATTCCTCTTTGGAATGACTAAGGAACAGAGCGACCTGTATCAAATCATTCTCAAATATTATTGAGGTGCTGCATTGCGGAAAACAGGCGACTTTTACCGTTTCAGGAACCAAATAATCTTAAGATTTCTTCTTTCCCAGCAGTACTACATTCTCTACGTGGAATGTGTGGGGGAACATGTCAACGGGACGGACACGGAGGACTTCGTATCCCGCGGAGAGGATGTCGATGTCGCGGGCCTGGGTGGCTGGATTGCAGCTCACGTAGACGATCTTCTCCGCCCCCGAGCGCAGCATCGCGAAGGTAACATCAGCATGCATGCCCGCTCTCGGCGGATCGGTGATGACAACGTCAGGAGTGCCACGCCGGGCGAACAGCTTCTCATTGAATACATCCTTTATGTCGCCTGCAATAAATTCCGCGTTGCCAATGTCGTTCGCCAGGGCATTCATCCTCGCATCAGCCACGGCCTCTTCAATGTACTCGATGCCGGTTACCCTTGACGCACCCGAGGCCAGGTAACAGGCAATCGTTCCGGTGCCGGTATATAGATCATAGACATTCTCATCGCCCTTCAGTTGCGCAAACTCCTTCACCACTCCATAGAGCTTTGCCGCCTGTGTGCTGTTGGTCTGGAAGAAAGACTTCGGACCGATCCTGAACCTGAGCCCTTCCATCTCCTCGGTAATAAATTCGCTGCCGCGAAAATGAACCGGTGTAAGGTCTGCTATGCTGTCGTTCTTCTTTGTATTAATGATATAATAAAGCGATGTGATCTCCGGGAACCTCTCCGTGAGATGGATCAGTAGCCGCTCCCGCTCCTCCGCGTGACTGTCAGTTGTCACCAGCACCACCATCACCTCCCCTCCCGAGGCTATCCTGACGAACATGGTCCTGAGGAAGCCGTGATGCTCGCGGAAGTCGTAGAAGGGAAGTGCCTTCTCAAGTGCATATCTCCTCACCTCGTTCCTTATAGAGTCAGACGGTTCGGACATCAGGAGGCACTCATAGATGTCGAGCACCTTGTCATAAATCCCGGGTATATGGAAACCAAGTGCGGGGCTGTGGGAAGGGGCGGCCAGGGGGGCGGATTCCCCGGGCTCTCCAATCATTACAGCCTCTTGGGATTCCCCTTGCTCTTCTAGTATGTCAGCCTTCCGGGATTCTTTGTCGGCAATCCATGACGCAAGCTCCTCGCCGGTCATCCATCGCCTCTCGGAGAAGGTGAACTCGAGCTTGTTGCGGTATCCGTAGATCTTTTCCGATCCTAAGATTGGGTCTATGGCCGGGATTGGCGTATGGCCTATCCGGGTGAGGTTATCACGCACCTGTTGCGCCTTGTAATGAAGCTGTCTGTCATATGGCAGATGCTGCCACCTGCATCCTCCGCACACACCGAAATGCTGGCAGGGAGGGGTGATCCTCTGAGGCGAAGGTGTGGTCACCGCAATGGCGACTCCCTCCATGTAACGCCTCTTCTTCTTCGTGACCCTGACATCAACAACATCGCCCGGGATCATCCCGGGTACGAAGAGCACCATGTCATCAACCCTGGCGATGGCGTTGCCTTCAGATCCGATATCGGTTATGGTGACGCCCCTGAGCGTGGGCAGCTGCTTCTTTCTTCCCACCCTATCCTATCTGAATGCCTTGAAAAACTCAAGTCCCGCCATGACTGCCGGAACAGCTCCGGTGCCATGGTCGAGCCCCTGCATTGAAACATATAAACAGCTCTGCGGACTCGAACCTGAACCGATCATCCGGTTGTACATAGTTTCGGACAATTCAGGTAAGACGTAAGTATCGGCAGTTCCGTGAAGCAGGAGGATCGGCACTTCGCTGTCCCACCCGTTGATACTATTGTTGCTCAGCGCATTACGCACGCCAGAGTATTTCTGATCGGTTTCAACTCCGGAGAGATACGCGGCAGTGAAGAGTCCCGTTATGCTGGTGGTCAGCTGGCTGTTTATCTGCTCAGAGCTGTGCAGTCCGTCATAAAGCCCGGGGATCCGGCCTGCATAGGGCTCGTTAAAGAGATCGGTAAGGGGATTCGGATAGATGTCGTAAGCACTGTACGCATTCGCGATGTATCCCAGGAAAACAGGCATCGGATACTCCGTCATGCCCAGCACTTCTGAATTGAAGCGCTCCAGGTCGTATGGTCCCGCACCGCAGCTGGCTGCCCTGACTGTAAAATCGGCACTGTAATCATTCTCGAGGGCATCGAGCAGCGCCAGCGTGGCCCAACCTCCCTGGGAGTAACCTATCAGGTAGGACTCGTTGGTGACTGTAATGTCCTTTGCCACATCCTGATCGAACTCAGTCACAGCATAGAGCATGTCTACAAGTGTCTGAACAGTGGATTCCTTGTGCAGGTAAGGGTGTGCCATCTGCTTCGATGCCCCGAACCCGAGATAATCGGGAATGATGACAACATATCCGGTACCGGCGATATACTCTATCATCTGGAATTGAAGTCCCTGGGGATCTGCAGTAGGTGCTGCCGAATGCAGGGTGTTTGTGCCGTTCTGGAATGATAGCACAGGGTACGTTCCCGGTACCGAAGGAATACAGATCAGTCCTGATGCCGTCACCTCCT
>JAWOGX010000077.1:0-22124 GCA_046496455.1 Bacteroidales bacterium
TTCAAATTGTTTCATTTTCTCTTTCAGCGGATTTCCCTCGTGGTCTGTCGGCATTATGATTGTTATTTCATTCATGATTTCCCGTTTCTTCCACAAAATTAACGATTTCACCTTACCTCTCACTATACTCCGTAAGGTTATTAACAATGGAATTCTTAATTGTTGATTATCAATATTTTAAAAATTTATCAAAAGCGCCCTTTATTACCTTTAACCTGTTCATAACCCATCTTCCCTGTTGATTAATTCTGAAAGATTTTTCTTGCTTTTTGCAAAACAGTTTTGCTTATCATTTTTGCCGGAATGGCAATGAATTTAAAGCGCTTTTTTACGAAAACTTATTGACCGGAAATCAACAGCAAAACAGCACGGATTCTTCTAAAAGTTATTCAATCAAAATTCCTCACCAATTGTTAATAATGTTGTAAAATTGTCATTTTCAACAGGAGCGTCTCGAAACAGATGTTAATTTTGTGTTATTAAATGAAGGGTTACGCTTTAAAGCGCTCCTGCAAAAAAACTTACCAACGTTATCAACACACTGATGACATACGTTATAATAAATTATATTTAAATAAAGAATAATATATAATGAGTCTTGTTGAAAAGATACAAAAATTAAAAAAGGAGAAGAATGCTGTTATTCTTGCCCACTTCTATCAAACTCCTGATATTCAAGATATTGCTGACTATGTGGGTGATAGTCTGGGGCTTGCACAACAAGCAGCAGAGACCACCGCTGATATGATTGTCTTTGCCGGGGTACACTTTATGGCTGAAACGGCAAAGATACTCAATCCTGCAAAAAAGGTAGTATTGCCTGACCTTGAAGCCGGTTGTTCCCTTGCAGATTCCTGTCCTCCGGATAAATTCAGGGATTTTCTGGATGCTCATCCTGACCATGTGGTGATCTCCTACATCAATTGCAGCGCTGCGATAAAAACATTGTCGGATGTAATCTGCACATCCAGCAATGCGGTTAAAGTTGTAGAATCGTTTCCGGCTGATCAGAAAATCATCTTTGCACCGGATAAAAATCTTGGCGGTTACATCAATCTCATTACCGGGAGGAAAATGGTGCTCTGGGACGGCACCTGTGAAGTGCATGACATTCTGAATACGGAAGGGGTGATCAGGCTCAAACAGGAAAATCCTGATGCATTGGTGGTAGCCCATCCCGAATGCAGGGCCCAGGTGCTTGCCATCGCCGATTTTGTGGGTTCGACTACAGAGATGATCAAATACACCAGGGAGTCTTCGTGTAATAAATTCATTGTGGCTACAGAATCAGGCATTCTCCATCAAATGCAGAAAGAATCGCCTGAGAAGGAATTTCTTATTGTGCCTGCAGATGAAACCTGTGTCTGCAACGATTGTCCGTACATGAAACTCAATACCATGGACAAGCTTTACAAATGCATGGAGAATGAATCGCCGGAGATCATTCTGGATGAAGCCGTGATGGATCTTGCCAGAAAACCGATTGAAAGGATGCTGGAGATTTCGAGAAAGAACAGGATCATACAATAAACCATACCTCCTGAAGTTTGTTTATTCTCCGTATCTTTAAGCCATGAAGCGGTGTCTCTTTTTTTGTTTGTTTATCTTGATTTTCCATGCATTGACGGCACAGGAAACAGGAGACACCTTGCCTGAAGGGTACCGTCAGTTTTATTATCCGAACGGAAAAATCAGCAGCGAAGGTATCATCCTGCAGGGGAAACCCGATGGTTACTGGAAAAATTATTTTGAGAACGGCCAATTGAAGTCTGAAGGCAACAGGATTGAATTTGAGTTGGATGGACCCTGGAAATTTTATGATGATGAGGGCACACTTAAGTTGATTATCCATTACCGGAAAGGACTTAAACACGGTTACCGCATCACTTACACCCCTGATGGGAGGATTGAGGAGTATTTTGAGGAGGATATCAAGCAGGGCTCAACAAATTACTACGACAGCGATGGATACCTGGTTCGTACAGTTCCGTTCGAAAACGGAAGGGAAAACGGACTGGCAAAGACTTTCAACCGCGACAGTGTGGTGATTGTGCTGATGGAATACCGGCGCGGGGTTGCCATCAGCAGGGAATTCATCAACAGGTATGATAGTGAAAACAGGCCACATGGACCGTGGAAGACGTTTTATCCGACCGGGATCCTGCGGGCAGAGTTTTCATACAAGCATGGAGCGTTGGATGGATATTACCGCAGGTATGACCGTTTCGGAAACCTTGAAAGCATTGTGAAATATATTGATGGTGAGCTGATTTCCGATAGTGATGAGGTTTTTGAATATGAGATCAGGCGGGATTATTATGCTGATATGCGGGTAAAGATTGAAGGTACCTACCGGGATGGCGTAGCTGACGGAATAAGGAAAGAGTTTAATCCTGACGGTTCTTTAAAAATCGCTTACATCATTGATATGGGCAGGTTGATGGGGTCGGGCATTATGGATGAGAATGGCAGGAAACAGGGCCCGTGGAAGGAGTATTACAATGAGGGGGGATTGAGGGCAGAAGGCACTTACCGTGATGGTATCAGGATAGGATCATGGAAATTCTATTATCCTGACGGGAACCTGGAACAACAAGGCAATTACACCGAACGGGGAAAGGAACACGGCATCTGGAACTGGTACTATCCCGACAGCACACTGCGGCGTGTTGAACAATACACCAATGGGCTCAAAAATGGTGAAATGGTAGAGTATGATGAGCAGGGGGTACCTATTGCTGAAGGCACTTTTGTGGATGATGAAGAGGATGGTTTCTGGTATTACCAGGAAGAGGGTTACAGGCAGGAAGGCGTATATGTGTCAGGGGAACGGGATGGTGAATGGAAACACTTCTATCCTGATCAGACGCTCAGTTTCAAAGGGAAGTTCATTGACGGTTATCCGGATGGAAAGCATGTACACTATAATCCGGATGGTTCTTTGAAGATGGAAGGGAATTACATCGTTGGCGTGAGGCACGGCTTGTGGAGATATTACAGCGAGATTGGGGAACTCATTATTCTGGTTGAGTACAGGAATGGAATTGAGATCAAATACGATAATCAGCTCATCAAACCTGAAATCAGGGAATCGGACCTTTGATAACCTCTATCACAATAAAATCATTGATTAAAGGTTGATTGTTGTATTCTTTCAGATCATTTAGACGGATTGTATGAAGAGATTTAAAATATTAATAATCATTGTTTTAACAATCAGTCTGACCTGGAGTCTATCAGGTCAGGACATCCCTGTTGGGTTCTGGCGTGAACACCTCCCTTACAATAAAGGGATCTCAGTGGCAACCGCCGAACGGACTGTTTATTGTGTCACGCAGCACAGTATGTTTTCTTATGATAAGGGTGATTTTTCGGTGGCACCAATGTCGAAAAACACGGGACTTTCCGATGTGGAGTTCAGCAAAACGGCATACCATAAACCGACAGGCACGCTGATGATTGCCTATTCCAACGCCAATATTGACCTGATCAGCAACGGAAAAGTGACCAATCTCTCCGATATCAAAAGGCAAAACCTCCCTATCAACAAGAGCATCAACAATATCACTTTCAGGAATAATGAGGCATGGCTCTCGTGTGGTTTCGGGATTGTGGTGATCAACCTTGAGAAGCAGGAGTTTAAAGAGACCTATCTTATTGGCGATGGAGGATCATATATCAGTATCAATGATGTTAAGTTTTTTGAGGATACCGTTTATGCCGCCACCAACGATGGTATTTTGAGGGCTGCCCTCAGCGATTACCTGCCCGATTTCAAGAACTGGAAGCTATGGAACGTCATCCCCTACCCCAATGGAAAATACAATACCATGGCCTTTTTCAACGGGATGCCATGGATCAACCTCTCTATCGGCGGCCTCAAAGGCGACACCTTGTTTTACCGTGAATCCGGACAGTGGAAACATTACACCCGGTTTGGTTACGAGATCTGTCATCAGCTCGATGTATTCGGTGATCGTTTGCTGATGACCAAGAGTGACAATGTTGTAGTCCTTGACCAGAACCTGGATGTATACCGGCATATCTTCGATTACACTCTTGGTTTTGAATCTGCTAAGGAGGTTGTGCCCACCGAAGCTGTGATGGATGACCAGGGATTTCTCTGGATTTCCGATTTTTTCCAGGGGTTGGTATATATCTATGATCAATGGGCATATAAAATAATCAAACCCAACGGCCCCGCGACCATCAGTGGTTTTCACATGGCTGCAGGCGACAACCAGCTTTGGGTTGCCACAGGCGCTTATTCCAGTACCTGGAGCATGACGTTCAGCAGCAATGGCCTTCTTCATTTTGATGGAATGACCTGGAACTCCATCAATCGGGACAATGAACCTGCCATGGACACGATCTACGACATTGTTTGCGTTGCCATCAACCCGTCTGATCCTGAACGTGTTTATGCGGGATCCTGGGATAAAGGATTACTCTATCTCGAGGATGGAAAGATCAAAAAGGTGTATGATCAGACCAACAGCACCTTGAGTGTGCTGGAAAACACGGCTCTTGGGGTCTATAAAGTGGCCATTGGCGGTCTCGCCTTCGATCAGTCGGGTAATCTGTGGATGACCAATACCGGGGTGTCCAAATCCCTCTCCGTCCTTCGTCCCAACGGGTCGTGGATTTCATACGACATCAGCAGCCCTGATATGAAGATGAGTGAAAAGGCACAGGGCAAGGTGGTGATTGACAGGATCGGGCAAAAATGGGTGCTGTTGGGCAGAAGTTATGGCCTCCAGGTATTCAACGACAATAACACCCTTACCAATACCGCTGACGACAAAACCGCCAACATTTCCGGTTTTGTCGGGAAAGGTGCCCTCCCCAGCACCCTGGTCACTGATATCGCCATCGACCTGGAAGGGAGGCTCTGGATAGGTTCTGATAAAGGTATCGCCGTTATCTATACGCCCGAGAATGTCTTTTCCGGTTTCAGTTATGATGCACAGCAAATTCTGGTTAATCAGGATGGTTATGACCAGTATCTTCTGGAGAATGAAACCGTAACAGCCATTGCCGTGGACGGCGGAAACCGGAAATGGGTGGGCACCGAAAAATCGGGTGTTTTCCTCCTCTCCCCTGATGGAACAAAGGAGATTGCAAGGTTTCACGAAGGGAACAGCCCGTTGCTCAGCAATGGCATCAGGAGCATCGCCATCAACGACATCAATGGCGAGGTGTTTTTTGCCACCGATAAGGGGATCATCTCTTTCCGGTCGGATGCCACAAGCGGCGCTGAAACCCATACTGATGTAAAAGTCTTCCCCAACCCTGTTTCCCCGGATTATGCCGGTTTGATTGCCATCACAGGCCTGGTGAGGGATGCTGATGTAAAGATCACAACCGTAAGTGGCGATGTGGTTTATGCTGTCCGCGCAAACGGTGGTGAAGCGGTATGGAACGGCAAAGACCTTAACGGAAGAAAGGTGGCTACCGGTGTGTATCTCGTTTTCTCCTCCGACAAGGATGGCATTGAAAGAGCCGTTTCAAAGATTCTATTCATCAAGTAGATCAGAATCATGCTGATCAGTACAGAAGGGATCATTTTGCGTACCACCAGGTATGGTGACAGTGGTCTGATTGTCAATATCTACACCCGTTCTGAAGGGCTGGTGCCATTCTCTTTCAGGATGAAACAGGGAAAGCCGGGCAGTAAGGCTTTGCTTTCTCCAATGACGATGGTACGCCTTGTCGCTGACCTGAAGACATCCAGAAAGATCCACCATACCAGGGAATTGTCTCTGCTGAAACCCTATCAGTCCATTCCCTGGGATCCCGTGAAAGGGGGTGTGCTTATGTTCATCAATGAGTTGATGATCAAGGTTTTAAAAGAAGAAGAGGCCAACTCCGAACTGTTCAGCTTTATCATCCGTGTGCTCAGCACCCTGGATGAGCAACAGCCGCTACACCCCTCCTACCACCTTTCGGTGATGGTGCACCTGGCGAAATATCTCGGTTTTTATCCCCGAAACGGAAACTTTCAGCCAGGAAAATGCTTCGACCTCAGGGAAGGGATTTTTGTCAATCCCCCTGTCCCCCACCCCGAATATGCCGACCAGGAACTGAGCATTCTGATCAACGATTTAATCAGCATTCCGTTTGACGAATATCAACATTTCCGGGTTGAAAGGGCACAACGGCAGGCATTGCTTGAGACGCTGATCCTGTTCTACCATTTGCATGTCGCTGGTTTCGGACAGATGAAGTCAGTGCAGGTGCTCAGGTCGATGTTCGACTGATACGGCAGCGCCTGAATCCTCTGCTGTATTCTGTTTCATCCTTTTTTTGTAGTTTAGCCACCGCATATTAATTTTTCAGAATCATGGATGAACATTTGTTACTGACGCCAAATCCGCTGGTGCAGTTCCTTGGCAAACCCCAGTCGGAATTTACCAGGAATGACATAATCAGGTATGTTGAAGAGGAGGGGATTGAAATGATCAATTTCCGTTATGTTGGTGGTGATGGACGTTTAAAGACCCTGAATTTCGTGATCAACAGCCGCAGGCACCTGGAAGGGATTCTGACCAACGGTGAACGTGTTGACGGTTCAAGCCTGTTCAAACACATCAATACCGGGGCAAGCGACCTGTATGTGGTGCCGCGTTACCGTACCGCTTTTCTGAATCCATTCACGGAGATCCCGACGCTTGATATCCTCTGCTCATACTACGACAAAGATGGTCGTCCGATGGAAAGCTCTCCGGAATATATACTGCGTAAAGCTGCTAGCACCCTGAAGGAACGCACCGGTTACGAGTTCCACTGTATGGGTGAGCTGGAATATTATGTGATCAGCGACCGTGAATATTGTTTTGAAGCTACCGACCAGCGAGGTTACCATGAGTCCTTCCCCTTCAACCGCTTTGAGGAGTTCCGGAGTGCAGCCCTCCATACCATTGCCAGCTGCGGTGGGAACATCAAGTATGCCCATTCTGAGGTGGGTAATTTCACCCTTGGCGATAAGGTTTATGAGCAAAACGAAATAGAATTCCTGCCTGTCCCGGTGGAAGATGCAGCGGATCAGCTCGTGATAGCCAAATGGATTCTCAGGACTATGGCTTACCATTACGGCGTGGACCTCACCTTTGCCCCAAAGATCAGTGTGGGCAAGGCAGGCAGTGGTTTGCATGTCCACACCAAACTGGTGAAGGATGGCAAAAACGCCATGGTGGAGGAGGGTGTGCTGAGCGATGCTGCCAGGAAAGCGATTTCCGGTTACCTCGATCTTGCGCCAAGCCTCACTGCCTTTGGCAATACCAATCCCACATCCTATTTCCGCCTTGTACCCCACCAGGAAGCCCCTACGAACATCTGCTGGGGTGACCGGAACAGGTCAGTGCTGGTCAGGGTGCCCCTGGGATGGACCTCCGGAGCGAATATGGCAGCCCATGCCAATCCGCAGGACAAAGACCTTAAGCTGGACTTCTCGGAGAGGCAGACGGTTGAGTTCCGCTGCCCGGACGGTAGTGCCGATGTTTACCTTCTTCTTGCCGGCCTCACCGTGGCAGCACGCCATGGACTTGAGATGAAGGATGCCCTGGAGTATGCCGCCAAAACCTATGTCGATGTCAATATCTTCCACGATGAACATAAGGAGCGTGTCAAATCATTAAAACAACTCCCGGTTTCCTGCCACCAAAGCGCACAGCAGCTCAGGGAGCAGGCTGCCATTTATACGCAGTACGGCGTCTTTTCCCAGACCATGATTGACGGCATCATTCAGATGCTGGAGAAATATGATGACCAGAAACTCAGGGAAGAGATACATTGCAAAAAAGAGAAGCTCTTAGACCTGGTGAAGCAGTTCTATCACTGCGGATAAGAATTTCACCGAAGAATCGTAATTCACCACAGATTACTCAGATTTTCACAGATTTATCTGCGTCAATTTGTGCAATCTGTGGTGAATAATTTTATCGTTGCGGACGGTTAAGCGTCCTCTTCAGCCAGAACGGCAATATCAGCGATCCTGCTATCAGGTAAGGGTAGTAGCTGATCAGTCTCCAGATGAGTGCTATAAGGTCAGCAGACCCCTGTTGTATGAACTCGCCCAGGAATTGCGGAAAGAAGTATTCGGCAGCGCCGCTGCTACCGGGTGTGGGGCTGATCAGCAGGATCACCCACATGATCATCTGGCGTCCATACAGCAGCAGATGGTCTTTCACCGGGTTCACACCGGCAATCAATGCATTGACCACCAGAAACCTTGCTGTCCACGACCAGAATGTTATGGCAAAAGCTTTCAGCCAGAAGTGCCAGGGGCGGGATCGCATATCCGCAGAGGTTGAGATGATCTCATCCCCGGCACTCTCCGCTTTGGGTCGCCACTTCCTCAGGAACCGGATACTGAAAATCCCGGTGAGGATCCGCTTGAAGCCATGCGGTGAGATGAATACGCCGGTTACGATCGTTAGGGTAAGAAATACCAGAAATCCGTATCCGATCAGGAAGATGCCCCGGGTTCCGATATCCCACGGGAAATCCTGCAAATGGATGAAATGGTTCCCCGCCGGCGATAACAGAAGCACTATCGGCACCGTCAGGATGTAGAACAATTCATCCAGCATAGCGGTGATCATCACGATGGAGGTGCTGCGCCCTACGTTGAACCCTTCACGGTGGATGATAAAAAAGGCTATGGCCGTTCCCCCTACCACCGAGGGCGTTACCGAAGAAGCGAATTCCCAGATCATGATCACCTGGAAACTCTCCCGCCAGGATAGCTTTTTGTCTGTCAAAAGCCTGATCCTGAGCATATAGGCAAAGTCGCGCATCACCTGGAGGATCAGGGCCAGGGTAAACCACCAAAGCGCATCAGCAGTGACCACAAACAGATCCACCCCCTCCCTAACATCACGCACGATCAGAAAAACAGACACAGCCAGCCCGATGAGTACAGGTACCATGATCCTCTTCAGGGTGAACCATTTTAAAACCGAACGTTGTTCCTGGTTGTTTTCCATACGCTTGAAGGGGTTCGGATATTCCCCCATTTCGCATCGCCAAATTATTCAATTTATCGGTATGAACAACTTCCCCTCTGCTGATCACGAAATTATCTTTACTTTTAGCCTGAAAAATGATACCTATGCGGATTAGAGCTCTATCCTTGCTGTTTGTTACCGCCATTCTTCTTACAAGCTGCGACCTGCTTAAGATTCAACCTGAACCCGTTCAGGATGATGGTATCAGGATCACCTGGGAAGATACCGGAAAAGATCATCTTGTCGTTTCATACAAACAGACCGGCTCAGGCCGGGAGAAACCTGAAGGTAATGAGACTTTTACACCTGTGTCTCTTACTACGGATACTTTCAGCAGCGACCACGCCGCCCTCTTTGCTGAAATCCAAAGCTGGATGGGTACGCCTTATGGCTATGGCAAACACGAAAAGCGTGTCGGTACCGATTGCAGTGGTTTTACCATGGAGATATATGAAAAACTTTACGGCATCAAACTGAACAGAAGTTCTGAAGGGCAGGTTGCGAACACCATTGAGGTGAAAAAAGAGGCCCTGCAGATTGGCGATCTGGTATTCTTCAATATCCGCGGCAACCGGATAAGTCATGTGGGAATGTACATCGGTAACAATAAGTTTGTACATGCCACAATCAGCAAAGGTGTGATCATCAGTGATATGGATGAAAAGTACTATAAGGAGCGTTATGCCCGGAGCGGTAGGGTTATCAGACCACAAACAAACTAAGAAAAAACAATTTTGCCTATGATAAAGTCCATGACCGGATATGGCAAGGCAGTTGGGGAATACGGGGGAAAACAGATCACCGTAGAGCTGAAGAGTCTTAATTCCAAACAGCTTG
Source organism: Bacteroidales bacterium (assembly GCA_046496455.1). Taxonomy (GTDB): domain Bacteria; phylum Bacteroidota; class Bacteroidia; order Bacteroidales; family SKPS01; genus SKPS01. Next base: position 9,846 of record JAWOGX010000077.1, read on the forward strand.
ACCTATCCATGAAAACACCATCCAGGTACCTGGAGCTGGAGCCTGAGATCAGGAACCAACTGGCGCGGATGCTGGAAAGAGGGAAATTGTATTGCAGCGTCCAGGTGGATGCTGTGGCTGAAGGGGCTGTACCTGAGATCAACATGGAACTGGCGGAAGCCTGTTATGACCAGCTGAAAGCACTGGAGCAGAAACTTGGTCTGGAGGGCCGTTCCGACTATCTCTCATTGCTGGTCAGGATGCCTGATGTGTTCAGGACCCAGCAATCGGTTGCTGGGGCCGAAGAGCAACAGGCTATCCTTGCTGCCACCCTCCAGGCTATCGGAAGCCTGGATGAATTCAGGCAAAAAGAGGGAGAGATCCTGGGTAAAGATATCATCCAGCGAATCGGTTTGATCGGCACATTGCTGAAGGAAGTTGAACCGTTTGAGCAACAACGTATGATCCGCCTGCGAGAAAGGATTGTCAAGGATCTTGAAGTGATAATGGATAAGGGGTATGATCAGAATCGTTTTGAACAGGAGATGATCTATTACCTGGAGAAGCTTGACATCACAGAAGAAAAGACCAGGTTAAAGAGCCATCTTGATTATTTCCTCCAGGTGATGGGTGAAGACAGCGCCAATGGCAGGAAGCTGGGATTCATTGCCCAGGAGATCGGCAGGGAGGTAAACACCCTGGGATCAAAAGCAAATGATGCTGATGTACAAAAGATTGTGATCAGAATGAAGGATGAACTGGAAAAGATCAAAGAGCAACTGCTGAATATTTTATAGGATGGAAGCGAAGGAAGGAAGGGGAAAACTGATCATCTTTTCTGCCCCGTCAGGGTCTGGAAAGACCACCATTGTCAGGCATTTGCTCAGCAAGGTGGGGGGATTGCAGTTTTCGGTCTCAGCCACCACACGGGAACCAAGGCTGGGGGAACAGAATGGCAGGGAATATCACTTTTTAAGCGTTGATGATTTCAGCAGGCATATCACCGATGGTGATTTTGTGGAATATGAAGAGGTCTATCCCGGAAGGTTTTACGGCACCCTGAAATCGGAAGTGGAGAGGATTCTTGGCAGTGGTGGGCATGTGGTATTTGATATTGATGTGATGGGAGGATTGAATATCAAGAAGATATATGGAGATCAGGCGCTGGCCGTATTTGTAATGCCTCCTGACACCAATGAGCTGAAAAATCGGTTGATCCGGCGGGGATCCGAATCGGAAGGTTCACTGGAGGAGAGGGTTAACAAAGCACAATGGGAGATTACCTTTGCAGGGCAGTTTGATGTGGTAATCATCAATGACCATCTTGACAGGGCTAAAGAAGAAGCTTGCAGGGTGGTCACAACCTTTTTGGCATCATGAGTGGAAATCAGAGAACAGCAGGCCTTTTTTTCGGGTCATTCAACCCGGTTCATATCGGTCATCTTGCGATTGCCAACTACTTTCAGCAGTTCACCGACCTCGATGAGGTGTGGTTTGTCGTATCCCCACAGAATCCGCTCAAAGGGCGTTCCGGATTGCTCGATCCATGGCTGCGGCTGGAAATGCTGCATCTCGCCGTGGACAGTTTCCCGGGATTCAGGGTGACAGACATAGAGCTTTATCTTCCCCAACCCTCCTACACCACCGTAACCCTGGCCCATCTCGGGGAACAATTTCCCCATTACCGGTTTGCCCTGATCATGGGGAGCGATAATCTTCCCACTCTGCACAAATGGTATAACTACGAGGTGATAACCGGGAATTACCCGATCTATGTCTATCCGAGGCCCGGAACCCCGGTAATCAGCATTCCCGGTGCAGAGATTATCAGCACCGAAGCCCCGATGATGGAAATCTCCTCCAGTTTTATCAGGAAAGCAATAAGGGATGAAAAAGACATCAGCTTTTTCCTGCCGGAAAAAGTGCGTGAATACATTGAAAAGGAACAGCTTTACCGCTGAGAACCACAAAGTTTGTGATCCGCCTTACAGTTTTCTCTTGATTTCAACCTCTTCATAGCTCTCAACGATATCGCCCACTTTGATGTCGTTGAAGTTGTCGATGTTGAGACCGCATTCGTATCCGGTGGAAACCTCTTTCACATCGTCTTTGAATCGTTTGAGGGAGCCAAGATACCCGGTGTAAACCACAATGCCATCGCGGATGACACGGATTTTGGAGTTTTTGTGGATCTTGCCGTCAAGCACCATACAGCCTGCAACAGTACCCACTTTGGTGATCTTGAAGACATCCCTGACCTCGACGTTGCTGGTAATCTTTTCTTCAATATCCGGAGCAAGCATCCCTTCCAGCGCCGACTTGATTTCATCAATGGCCTGGTAGATGATGGAGTAGATGCGGATATCAATCTGTTCCTGCTCGGCAAGTTTCCTGGCACTCATGGAAGGACGCACCTGGAATGCCACGATGATGGCATCGGAAGCAGAAGCGAGCATGACATCGGTTTCTGAAACCGCGCCAACCGATTTGTGGATCACATTCACCTGGGCCTCTGCAGTAGAGAGTTTCAACAGGGCGTCAGAGAGTGCTTCCACTGATCCGTCAACATCACCTTTCACAATGATATTAAGCTCTTTGAAGTCACCGATGGCGATCCTGCGACCTATTTCATCCAGGGTGATATGTTTCTGGGTTCTGATACCCTGTTCACGCTGCAGTTGCAGGCGTTTGCTGGCTATGCTCTTGGCCTCGCGTTCATCACCGAGCACGTTGAAGGTGTCACCGGCCTGGGGTGCACCGTGGAGTCCGAGCAATAGTACCGGAGAGCCAGGTCCCGCTTTGGTGATCTTCTGGTTACGTTCGTTGTACATCGCTTTCACACGACCGTGATAGCAACCGGCCAGCACAACATCTCCCGCTTGAAGGGTTCCGTTCTGTACCAAAAGTTTGGCTACATATCCGCGCCCTTTGTCCAGGGATGATTCAATTACAGTCCCTTCGGCTGGCCTTTTCAGGTTGCATTTCAGGTCAAGCAATTCTGCTTCCAGAAGAACCTTTTCAAGGAGTTCGTCAACATGAAGCCCCTGTTTTGCCGAAAGATCCTGGCTCTGGTACTTTCCTCCCCAGTCTTCCACCAGAAGATTCATGCCTGCCAGTTGCTCTTTCACTTTTTCAGGGTTGGCGCCTGGTTTATCAATCTTGTTGATGGCAAAAATAAGGGGTACCCCGGCTGCCTGTGCGTGGTTGATCGCCTCACGCGTCTGCGGCATCACCTGGTCGTCTGCAGCCACGACAATGATGGCGATATCGGTTACTTTGGCTCCCCTCGCACGCATCGCCGTGAAGGCTTCATGACCCGGGGTATCCAGGAAAGTGATCTTTTTACCGTTCTCAAGGGTCACCTCGTAGGCTCCGATATGCTGTGTGATACCCCCTGCTTCACCGGCAATGACGTTGGTCTTGCGGATGTAGTCAAGCAACGAGGTCTTCCCATGGTCAACATGTCCCATTACCGTGACAATCGGATGGCGTGAAACAAGATCTTCAGGATTATCCTCGAAAGTGTCTATCGCTTCCTGTACCTCGATGCTCACAAATTCCACCTCATAACCAAATTCCTCGGCTACAATGGTCAGTGTTTCCGCATCAAGCCGCTGATTAATGGATACGAACATACCCAGGGCCATACAGGTAGCAATGATTTCGTTTACATCAACATTCATCAGACTTCCGAGTTCCTTCACGGTGACGAACTCTGTCAGCTTGATGACCTTCATGTCATCTTCTTCTTTCTGCCGCTGGATCTCAAGGTTCTGGTGTATCATCTCACGCTTCTGCCTGCGAAGTTTGGAATGCTTCGACTTCCCTGTCGGAGAAAGGCGCGCGAGGGTTTCCTTGATCTGTTTCTGGATATCCTCCTCACTGGCTGCAGGTTTTAAATCGTGCCTTTTCTTGGTGATGGCCTTGGACTTCTTGTCTCCTGATGCAGGTTCACGCGATTCCACCGGCTTTCCGCTGCTGGTCTTGATCCGTTTCCGTTTCTTTTTGCCAGGCTCGGTAACTGTATCATCATTGCTTGAAGCAACCGGGGTTTTTTTCTCGATCTTCTTTACCTTCCTGACGGGTGAAGGTAAATCCATCTTCCCTAAAATGGTGGGGCCTGTGAGTTTTTCAAATTTCGTTTCCAGGAAGTTGATGTCTGGTTCAGCCTTTTTGGTTACCGGTGGTTCCACCACTTCAGGTTCAGATTCAGAAACCAGCGGTTCATCGACAGGTGTTGGCTCTTCTTCTTTTTCTTTCTCCGCCTCAGACTCTGTCGCTTTGGTCCCGGCTGCCGCCCTGGCCGCCCTGGCCTCCTCTTTCAACCGCCGCTCTTCCTCTTTCTTCAGCTTAAGCTCCTCATCTTTCTGGGCCTTGGTCTTCTTTGCGGGTTTGGTCTTCATGTTCATCGAATCCAGATCGATGGTGCCATGAATAACCGGACCCGTGGCCGGCTCAACCTTTTCTTCCGGAGCAGGAATCTCCTCAACAGGAACTGCTTCCTCCTCTTTCACCTCAGCAGGCTGTTCAATTTCTTCTTTTTCCCTGGCTTTCTTTTCAGTCGTCTTGGGTTTCTCAGGCGCCTCTTTCTTGGGTGCCTCCTTTTTCGTCGTCTTCTTCGCCGCTGGCTTCTGATAATCGCCAGTGCTCTTGATCAGGAGATCCTCAATGGAAATGTCATCAGAGTCGTCATGCTTGTCAACCTTCTTGTCTTCAATGGTGATGGTTTCCAGTTTGGCATGCTCCAGGCCTACCTTGATAGACTCCTCCTTGGCGCTTTTCTCCTGTGAATACTCCTTCTGAATTAAGTCGTACAGCTCTGTTGAAAGCTTCGTGTTGGGAGAGCTTTCAACAGTAAAACCTTTCTTTGACAAGAATTCAATGATGGTCGTAATACCCACATTAAACTCTTTCGCTGCTTTACTTAATCGTACACTTGTGTTTGCTTCAGACATAAATTATTATAATGTTTCACCGGTAGTAACTCACCTGCTGCTGACCCACACACATACTGCGGTGAAAATCAGCATAAAAATAGAAACTTTTATTCGAACTCCGCTTTCAGAATTTTTATCACCTCCTTCACGGTCTCCTCTTCCAGATCAGTGCGCTTAACCAGTTCATCAACAGGAATTTCCAGAACACTCTTTGCCGTATCACACCCGATGTTCTTGAACTGTTCGATGATCCATTCATCAATTTCATCAGAGAATTCGGACAGATCCACATCGTCGGCGTCCACGTCGCTGTCGCGGTATACATCAATTTCGTATCCAGTAAGCCTTCCTGCCAGTTTGATGTTGTGTCCGCCTTTCCCGATGGCCAGTGAAACCTGGTCGGGTTTCATGTATACACTTGCCCGCTTGGTGGATTCATCTATGAGGATGCTGCTTATCTTGGCCGGACTCAACGCCCTGGTTATGTACAGCGTGGGGTTGTTCGTGAAGTTGATCACGTCTATGTTTTCGTTTCTGAGTTCCCTGACGATTCCGTGAATCCTTGAACCTTTCATACCGACACAGGCGCCCACCGGGACAATGCGGTCATCATACGATTCTACAGCCACTTTCGCCCGCTCGCCCGGCTCCCTGACAATGGTCTTGATCGTGATCAGCCCGTCATAAACTTCCGGTACCTCCTGCTCGAAGAGCCTTTCCAGAAATACAGGTGATGTCCGGGACAAAATGATGCTCGGATTGCTGTTTTGGATCTCCACCTTCAGCACGATCGCCCGGATGGAATCCCCTTTTCTGAAAAAGTCCGAAGGAATCTGCTCCTGCTTTGGCAGGATAAGCTCGATGCCCTCATCGTCCAGCACCAGGATCTCTTTCTTCCAAATCTGGTAAACCTCCCCCGTGATCACCTCCCCTATCTTCTCCTTGTATTTCTTATATACATTGTCCTTCTCATACTCCTGTACCTTGGCTACAAGATTCTGCCTGATCGTCAGAATCTCCCTGCGGCCGAAATCGATGATCCTGACCTCTTCCGATACATCCTCGCCAATCTCAAAGTCCGGCTCAATCTTGATGGCATCAGAATATGCAATCTCGCAATTCTCATCTTCCACTTCCCCATCAGGAACAACAACCCTGTTGCGCCAGATTTCAAGGTCACCCTTGTCGATATTTACAATGATGTCAAAGTTGTCATCCGACCCGTACTTCTTGATGAGCATGTGCCTGAAAACCTCCTCCAGGATGCGCATCATCGTCGCCCTGTCTATGTTCTTGAATTCCTTGAATTCCGAAAACGATTCTACTAACTTTAGATTTTCCATTGTCTGCCAGTCAATAATGTTCTTGCTGTTGCTCTTTATCCTTGTTATTTAAAATTCAATCATGATTAACGCCTTCACGATTTCCGTGTAGGGATAGTGCCTGATTTCAGGTTCAGGATGATCGGCTTTCTTTTTCTTCTTCTCAGGAACAATCTGTATTTCAACGTTTTGTTCATCAGCATCCACAATGCGTCCCACCATCACTTCACCACCCTTCAGCGTAGTTTCCAGTAGCCGACCTATGTTTTTCCGGTATTGCCTCGGCATTACCAGGGGGTTGCCCACACCGCATGAGGATACTTCAAGGGAGAAATCATCCTGCTCGCGATCAAGGCGATGCTCGATATACCGGCTCAGGGCCACACAATCGGCAATGGTGAATCCCCCGTCTCCGTCCATCAGGATGTTGATATTCCCGGTTTCGGAAACCGATAGCTTCACCAGAAACTTGTCGCTCTCTGCAACATGCTCCTCAATCATTGTCCTGATCTGTTCCTCTCTGATCATCAGTTTTTATTAAAAATAAAGGGGACTGTAAGTCCCCGCCATTCCTGTTCCTTACCCGAAAGCACGACATCCCCCGAAGGATCTGTCATGTTTTGCGTTGTTGTTGTCCGACCAGGATTCGAACCTAGACAGGCAGAACCAAAATCTGCAGTGCTACCATTACACCATCGGACAATTTCCGCAAATGGTGGTGCAAAAGTAAACATTTTTATTTTGCAATCAACAAAAAAACAAAGAGTTGAAGATTTCATTCCTGCTCAAAGTTAGTCTGTTATTATTTTATATCTTCGTAGCCAATTTTTTGAGGGATTTTTAAACCTGAAAAAAAGGTGATTTCAGCATGGCTTAAAATCACCCCGATCAGATACAAATGGAGTCTTTCAGAAATATTGAAAAGGCATAAATAAACAAACTTATACCATGAATTACAAAAAACTGAACATCATTATCGGATGGGTTGTATTTCTTGTGGCTGCAGTGGTGTACATGATGACTGCAGAGCGGACCACCAGTTTCTGGGATTGCGGTGAGTACATTGCCACAGCCTACAAACTTCAGGTAGGGCACCCTCCTGGAGCACCGTTCTTCCAGCTTATGGGAAGGTTCTTCAGCCTGTTTGCTTTTGGTGATGTTTCCAAAGTGGCCCTGATGGTGAACTATATGTCGGCACTGGCAAGTGCATTCACCATTTTGTTCCTGTTCTGGTCGATCACTTACCTGGCAAAGAAGATGATCGTCAGGAACGGCGATGAAGGCTTAACCGATCCTAAGATCCTGACAATTCTCGGTAGCGGTTTGGTAGGAGCCCTCGCCTACACTTTCTCCGACTCCTTCTGGTTCTCGGCTGTGGAAGGTGAAGTTTATGCCATGTCTTCCTTCTTTACCGCAATTGTTTTCTGGGCAATGCTGCGCTGGGAGGCTGTGGCAGACGAGAAACACTCCCTCCGGTGGCTTATCCTTATTGCCTACCTGATCGGCCTCTCCATCGGGGTTCACCTCCTGAACCTCCTTGCTATTCCCGCGCTTGCCCTGATATACTATTTCAGGAAATACAACGCTACCTGGAAAGGAATCGTCATCGCCCTGCTGATTGGGGTAGCTGTTCTGGGATTCCTCCTGATGGGGATCATCCCGCTGATCCCATCGCTGGCAGGATTGTCTGAGAGGATTTTTGTGAATGGCTTCGGATTGCCGTTCAATACAGGAACAGTGATCTATTTCACGCTGATCATCGGCGCCATTGTCCTCGGAATTCGTTATACCCACCGCAAGGGGAAAGTGATCCTCAACACGGTGATTCTCTCCATAACGGTATTGATGATCGGCTATTCAAGCTTCTTCGTGCTGGTGATCAGGTCAAATGCCAACACCCCCATCGATGAAAACAACCCCGAGAATGCCATCTCCCTGCTTGCTTACCTGAACCGCGAACAGTATGGTACCTGGCCAATCCTTTCAGGGCATTACTACAACGCACCCATGGTAGATATGAAGGATGCCAGCCCGGTATACACCAAGAAATACCTCGTTTTTCAGGATAAACGCGAGGTAGCATCCTTCTTTGAAAAGAGTGATGCCAGAAATTACGCAGCAGCCAATGGCGGTAAAATCAGGGGGCGTTATGTGATCACCGATACACGGCAGGGCAATCTCCCGGTGTATGATGAGCGTTTCAAAACGGTATTCCCCAGAATGTGGAGCCAGCAGCGGTCGGCCCATGGTTCTGCCTATAAGGAATGGGCCCACAAAAATAAGGGTGAGAGGGTCCAGGTGGGTGGTACAGCAGAAAAGCCTGAATTTACCTATATCCCTACCATGGGTGAAAACCTCAGCTTCTTCTTCAAATACCAGCTGGGCCATATGTACTTCAGATATTTTATGTGGAATTTCGCCGGAAGGCAGAACGACTTTCAGGGACATGGAAGCCCGCTGCACGGCAACTGGTTCTCCGGGATCAAAGCATTGGACAAGGCGCTCCTGGGGCCGCAGGATAACCTCCCTGATAACCTGGTCAACAACAAGGGAACCAACAAGTTCTTCCTCCTGCCACTTATTCTCGGCATCATAGGGCTGGTTTTCCATTCCTCCGGCAATTACAAGGACAGCATCGTGGTCTCCATCCTGTTCCTGATGACGGGTATCGCCATTGTAATCTACCTGAATCAGACTCCTTACCAGCCCCGTGAAAGGGACTACTCCTATGCGGCGTCCTTCTACGCCTTTGCGATTTGGATAGGCCTGGGCATCGTCGGGATCATGCAGTGGATTGACAAGAACTTTAAAAGCAAAATCATCCCTGTCGTCGTGTCTGTCATTATGCTCCTCCTGGTACCCGGAATTATGGCCAAAGAAGGGTGGGATGATCATGACCGTTCCACCAAACGACTGGCCCTCGAAGTTGCCAAAAACTATCTCAATGCCTGCCAGAAATTTGGCGTGGTCTTCACCAACGGTGATAACGATACTTTCCCCCTATGGTATGCCCAGGAGGTGGAAGGGGAACGTACCGATGTCAAAGTAGTGAACCTCAGCCTTTTCAATACCGATTGGTACGTCGAACAGTCTGCCAGGAAAACCTATGAAGCCCCGGGCATTCCTCTCTCTTTCTCCAAGGAGCAGTACATCCAGGGCAGCCGCGATTATGTCTTTATCGTTGACATCAATGACCCGAATAATAACCGGAGTGAACCGGTCATTATCACCTATTTCCTTGATACGATCATTGAAAGGGAAAATGATGTGTACGGCACTTCTGTGAATGAAGTCAGGGACGCTATGGTAAATGCCATTAAAGCATCCAATCTGCCTGCTGCATATCCGGCTGACTATGCCAAGCTTGCCGATCCGGCATTGCCTTTCTCTCAGGTGATCGGATTTATCAATAGCAGGGCATCAGAATCCAACAGAAATGCCAATGAATCCCTTGGCATCAGTACCGACCTGTTCAAGGAACTGTCGAAACGCGCTAAAGTGATCTCTGACAGGATCGTTTATGGTTACATCGACCTCGATCTCCTGATGGATTTCATAAAATTGGATGACATAAAGACCAAGGTGCCTGGGGGTACCGGCAGGATGATGGAGTGGTTCCCGACCAACAAAGTGCGCCTGCCCGTTGATTCTGCCAAAGTTGTAGCCAATGGCATTGTGCCACCCGAAGATGCACACAGGATTCAAAAATATGTGGAGTGGGAGATTAAAGATCGCGGTATCCAGAAGAACCATGTGATGATGCTGGATTTCCTGGCAGCCAACAATTGGGATCGCCCGGTACATTTTGCCATCACCACCGGTGACGATATGTATCTCAATCTGATGCAATGGTTCAGGCACGATGGGTTGGTTTACACCCTCGTACCCATCAGGTATACCAGTGAGCCGATGTTCCTCTTTACCATGCTTGCCCATGGCACCACCAACCCCGACATCCTCTGGGATATCGTGATGAACAAATACGACTACAGCACTCTCCGGAACCCCAATGTTTATTATGATGAAACGGCCCGCAGGCCGCTGGTAAGCTATCGCAACAACTTCTCAAGGCTTGCCAATACAATGATTGAGGCTGGCAGAAAAGATTCTGCCATCACTGTACTGAACAGGGCCATGGAGCTTCTCCCCGAAGAAGTACTCACTTTCGATGCTTCTGTCCTGCCCATTATCAAGGCTTATTTCGATGCAGGAGACACTGTTCAGGGGGCCAAACTCGCTGAAATCATGATGGACAAAACCGAAAGGGAGTTCAATTACTACATCTCGTTCGACAGCCGCAGAAGGGCTGTGCTGAACAATGACATTACCAATACCTACAGGTTTATCTATTACATTAATGATCTCCTGGAAAAGAACAACCAGACTGCCCTTGCTGAGAGGGCACGGTCAATCTTCGCGGTGATCGGACCTTATATTCAGCAATAATCAGGAAGGGGGGTCGCAGACCCCCCTTTTTTTTATCATACCATGTACCGTATCCCAAATATTATTTCCCGGTTGCTCAAACCATGGGTGCAGCTCAGAGGGACCCATTCGGAAGGATTCAGGGTGTTCATCACGTTTGATGACGGCCCTGATGCCCGTTTTACCCCGGAATTGCTCAAATACCTCGAAATACAGGGGATACCGGCTTCCTTTTTTCTGATCGGGAAACGAGCTTCCGACTTTCCTCTCCTGGTTGAAATGATCCGTCAGAAAGGGCATGCAATCCATCTTCACTCCTGGGACCACCGGAAACTCCGCAAAATCAGCCATAAGGATTTCAGGAATGAGGTTCAGATGTGCTCCGGCTTTTTAAACAGCCGCATCTTCAGACCTCCCTATGGCGTGATTCCATTACGGCATCTATGCTGGCTGAAGCGATCTGGATACAAAACAGTACTTTGGAATGTCGATTTTGCCGACTACCGGGATAAAGATCATTCCCTGCAAAACATTATGAGGCTCATCCGGAAAATTCAGCCCGGTGATATCATTTTGCTGCATAACAGGGAAGAATTCAGTGAACGGACAATCAATGTTTTAAACCTGCTCATCCCTGCACTGAAGAAAAAAAATGTTACCTTTGACAGAATTCTTTAATTTTTCTGTCCGTTTTTTTAACGCTCGTGCATATATACACCGAAAACTAATTTTAGGAGGAACTGTTATGGGAAATGTGAACAAAGTGATTCTGATCGGCAGGCTGGGTAAGGACCCTGAGGTGATTACCTTTGAAAATGCGAAGAAGGTAGCTTTTTCTATGGCGACCACAGAGGTGTATTATGACAAGGAGGGGCAAAAGCGCGAGATTACCGAATGGCATAACATCGTGATGTGGCGCCAGTTGGCTGAAACGGCAGAAAAGTATCTCAGGAAAGGTGATTTGCTTTATGTGGAGGGGCGCATCCGCACCCGCTCCTGGGACGATAAGGAGACACAGCAAAAGCGGTATATCACCGAGATCAATGTAGACAATATGCAGATGCTGGGTGGCAGTAAAAACAATGCGTCCGGTGCCACAGCCCAGGCAACTGCACAAACAGCGCAGGAGGGTCAAAGTCCACTGGTGGACGATGACCTCCCCTTCTGATCATCGGGCTTTATGCACCGGAGGAAGGCATATAAGGACATAAGTAATCCGTTTACAATACCTTATATGCCTTTATAATTACTCATCATTGCGGAGACCAGGTTTTTTTATCTATTTTTGCAGAGAATTCAATGATATTGTCGAATGGACGACCAGGTTGGGGATAGTATCCCGCTTCAGGCTGCCTCACTCATTAATCCGGACCTTCCTGTTTCTGCTATCCTGGTGGCAGCAGGAATTCTTTTGCTGCTGACTACCCTGTCAGCACTACTCTCAGGATCCGAAATAGCATACTTCTCGCTGAATACCGCTAAAATCCATGCACTGAAGGGCAGCAGGGCGGATGTGGTCCGATGGCTCTGGAACAGGCCGGAAAAACTCCTCGCCACTATCCTTATATACAATAATCTCGTTAATATCTCCATCATTTTGCTGGCAACCTGGATGT
>JAWOGX010000119.1:0-9668 GCA_046496455.1 Bacteroidales bacterium
CTGGCGTGCGACTGCTCAAAACCCTCATAGGCCAAGCGGAGGTCTGCATGGGCATCAATCTGGAGAATACCGAACGATGAATGTACTTCTGCCAGTGCACGTAAGTGCCCGAGTGGAACACTATGCTCCCCCCCGGCAATGATGATGCCCTTCCCTTGCCCGATCCAGAACCGGCATCGCTCGTGAACCAGCGATTCCAATTCGCCGGAGATTTTGTTTACCTGGCTTGTGAGTTGGATAATGCGCGGATCTGATTCCGGACAGCCACGTTCCAGCATCTCAATCACTTCCGCCGATAAACCTCCTGCAGTCTCATTCATGGCCAGAACCCGTTCGTGCAGGGTGTTGTCTGTGCCGCACCTGACCAACGGAGCCCCCGGATTGTCAAAACTGTAGAAATCAAGCTGGGTTGATGCTTTAATCATCGCTTCGGGCCCCCGGGCAGTCCCGCGACGATATGAGGTGGTGGCATCCCATGGAACATTCACAATCACAATGTCACACTCTTCTGCCTTCCAGGGAAATCCGAAATAGTTCCCGTTGTGCACACCGACACCACCCGGATCAAACGACACATCATTCATTGAGCAGCTTTTTCACATAGTTGGGTAGTGCAAACGAGGCATAATGCATATCCTCATTGTAGAAACCAAGGTCATTCGTTGCAGCGAATGAGGCAATATCTTCCCTTTTGACCTGAAGCGGTGAAGGGCAGTACCGGCGGCTGATCATTATACTCCATGTGCCTGATGGGTAGGTGGGCTGTGAATAGGTAATGGTATTCACACGGTCATTGCCGAAGATATCTTTCAGCAACTGGTTGATCTCTGCAAATACCTTTTCGTTGAACAGCGGTGATTCTGACTGCCCTGACAAAATCCCGTCACGACGGAGGATCCTATAACAATTTTCATAGAAACTCCGTGAGAACAATCCTTCTGCCGGACCAACCGGATCGCTGCCGTCCACAACGATCAGATCATAACTCTCATCTGCAGTATTTTTCACGAACTCAATCCCGTCTTCAATCCTGAGGTCAAGCCGTGGATCCTTGAAAGCGCAACTGATGGAAGGAAGGAATACCCTGGAGGCTTCAACCACCGCTTCATCAATCTCAACCATGGTGACCTTTTCAACGCTTTTGTGTTTCAGGATCTCGCGAACAGTTCCTCCGTCACCGCCACCAATGACCAGGGCGTTTTTTATGTTGCCGTGGGTGAGGATTGCGGGATGGGTGATCATTTCGTGGTAATGACATTCATCTTTCTCCGTACACATCACCATATTGTCAATGGCCAGCATCTTCCCGTAAGCATACGTCTGAAGAATCCTGACGTGCTGGAATGGCGATTTTTTATCATACAGCAGTTCCCCGGTGTGCCTCAGGCTGAGTGCCTGGTTGTCGTCCTTGTCTGTGAACCATACGTTCCTGTTGTACATACCCGGATTGGTGTGCTTCTTTGCACCCTCACGCATTGAAGTGAGGTCGAAATCCACCTTGGTGAGAAGGTTCAGGTTGCCTCTGCGCATCTCCAGGGCACCGTAGGAGCTCGATTTAAGAACCTCTTTCAGGTAATCAAACGAAATCCAGGGGTTCACTTCATCACCGCAGGTGAACAGGTCAACTGCAGCGTACTGATACTCCGGCCAGGTATGAATGGCCAGATGGCTTTCCTGGATCACTACCACACCGGATACCCCAAACGGAGAAAAATGGTGGAACGTGCTGTTGATCACGGTAGCTCCCGCCTCCTCGGCTGCATCAACCATCCCTTTTTCTATCAGGATCACATCGTTCAGCGATTCCGGATCGCAAAGATTGAACTCTACCAGGATATGTCTGCCAAGGTCTGCCATAATGATCTGTTTTTCGTGATTTTTGCAAAAGTAATGCTTTTCATTGTCAACACACACCCAAAACCAGATTATCCCTCCCGGCAACCGGCTCTCTTATCCGGGTGAATGCAGTTAAACTCAAAAAGTTCAGCTATTTTTGCACTTCGCTTTTAAAGAAACGATTTACCTTAACTGCCCTATGAAGATTTCCTGTAACTGGCTGACAACATATGTTGATACCGGACTCACTCCTGAAGAGATTGCCGAAGTACTTACCTCCACGGGTCTTGAGGTTGAAGGGATTCATCCCTGGGAAAGCATTCGCGGAGGTTTGACAGGGGTTGTCATTGGTGAAGTGCTCTCGTGCGAAAAGCATCCTGATGCCGACAAACTGACGGTGTGCAAGGTTGATGTTGCGGCGGGAGAACTGCTTAACATCGTTTGCGGAGCACCCAATGTGGCCCCGGGACAGAAAGTTCCCGTTGCGATGGTAGGCGCTACATTGTACCCTTTTGGGCAGGAGGAGGGTTTTACCATCAAAAAAGCAAAAATTCGCGGCATTGAATCTGTCGGGATGATCTGTGCCGAGGACGAACTTGGCATTGGGGCTTCCCATGCCGGCATTATGGTGCTCCACCCTGATGCCGAAGTCGGGATGCAGGCTGCTGATTATTTTGGTGTTGAATCTGATGTTGTCCTCGAAATAGGGCTCACGCCCAACCGTACCGATGCCATGTCCCACTTCGGTGTTGCCCGTGACCTGGCTGCTGCCGTTGCCTGTCGCAACAAACAGGAGGTCACGCTCACCCCGCCTCCGGCTCCGCAACCTGCCATCCCCCGATCCCCCCTGCCCTTAAAGGTAGATATAGCAGCACCAGACGATTGCAAACGCTACTCAGCCATTGCCCTGGACAATGTAAAAGTGGGGCCCTCCCCTTCCTGGTTGCAAAACAGGCTGAAGGCAATTGGCCTCAAACCCCTGAATAATATTGTTGATATCACAAACTTTGTCTTGCACGAATGGGGTCATCCGCTCCATGCCTTTGATTATGATCATATTAAAAATGGACATATCGTAGTTGGAAAATTGAGACAGGGGACCCCTTTCGTAACGCTTGATGGTGTTGAAAGAAAATTATCGGGGCAGGAACTGATGATCTGTGATCCTGAAAAACCCCTCTGTATCGCTGGTGTCTATGGCGGGATGGGCTCTGGCGTCACTACTGAAACAAAGAGGGTAGTGCTTGAAAGTGCCTGGTTTGATACGGTCTCCGTAAGGCGCACTGCCAGGCATCATGGATTAAATACGGATGCATCCTTCAGGTTTGAAAGGGGCGCCGATCCACTGATCACGCTCCCGGTGATGTTCAGGGCCGCAGCACTGATCTGCCAGGTTGCCGGAGGAGAAATTGCTTCACCGATCTGCGATGTTGGTGAATATACCGACGGTTTTAAGCCGGTTCAGCTCCTCCTCAGGAGAAGCCGGGTCGACCTCATCAGCGGGGTCACTATACCAGCTGGTGAACTTGAATCCATCCTGCAAAAACTCGACTTCATCATCCTGAAGGAAGAGCAGGATGGGTTGTTCGTGGAGGTACCATCCTATAGGTTTGACGTAACCAGGGAGGTGGATGTGATTGAGGAGGTTATCCGGATCTATGGCATGAACACAGTTCCGGTCCCACAGAAAGTATCGGTCTCATTTCCTCCTGAAATCGACACCCGTGAATCCCGCATCAGGAACAAACTCTCTGGTTACCTTACAGGAAACGGATTCTATGAAGTCTGGAACAATTCGCTGACTTCTTTGGGCTATGAAGACCTGATGGAACAGCAGGCTGACGGCATGGCTCCGGTAAAAATTCTCAATCCGCTCAGCCAGGACCTGGGCGTTTTACGCAGGTCGCTGCTCTTTGGAATGATGGAGAATGTTATACACAACGCCAACAGAAAGCAGGAGGATATCCGGATTTTTGAGTCCGGTGCTGAATACCATAAACGTGAAGATGCATCTGATCAGGATCCTGTTATTGAGCGTTTCTTCGAAAGGCAGGTCCTTTCCCTGCTGATGACAGGCAAGGATGTTACCGAATCGTGGTACCGTAAGCAAAGAGAAATAGCTTTTTACGATCTTAAGCGTTATGCTGATGAGATGCTGCATATATGCGGTCTTGGCCCTGAAGAGTTCAGAATCAAGGATGAGACGGAAGGCATCTTCGACTATGGCTTGACTTATAGCGTTGGCAAAAGGAAAATACTTCGCCTGGGTAGCATCAACCGAAAAATCAGGAAGCACTTTCAAATAAAAACCCCTGTGTTTTATGCTGAGTTTGACATGGAAGTTTTACTGAAAGCCACCTCTCTGCAAAAGATCGTTGCTGTGCCACTGCCAAGATTTCCTGATGTCAGGAGGGATCTCTCCCTCATCATAGACCAGCAGGTCAGGTATGAAGACCTGAGGAATGCTGTACTTGCCACTGACTCAAGGCTGATCAGGGAAGTTTTGCTCTTTGATGTGTACCAGGCTGAAAATCTGCCACCCGGTAAAAAGTCATATGCTATTGGGATTGTGCTCAGGGATATGGAGAAAACCCTTTCGGAACGTGACATTGACAAGGTTATGCAGAAGGTGATCAACCACTTGCATAAAACTTTCGAAGCAGTATTACGTTAATATATGTTAACAAAATACTGTTCTCCCGCCTTTTAAGTGTATTTTTGCATAAAAGGATTCATTCTCTTTTTAAGAAGGTTCACATCCTGAAATTTTTATTCAATTTATTGATTCTGAAGATCAATCATCAACAAAAAACAAAGCATCATGAAAAAGCTGATTATTTTATTGCTTCCCCTGGCCATCCTTGCCGGTTGCAACAAAGGGACCGATTCAGAGGTTGAAAACCTTAAACTTGAAAATGAACGACTGCGTACTGAGTCTGTGACAAAGGATTCAACGCTGAACTCTTTCTTCACTTCATACAATGAAATAGAAGAAAACCTTGCCATGATCAAGGAAAAGGAAAGACTCATCAGAAAAGCCGGTGAAGGAGACATCAGTCCCGATGCAAAGAATCGTATTACGGAAGACCTGACCCTTATCGCTGAATTGATGGAAAAAAACAAACAGACCATTGCATCCTTAAGGAAAAAGGTGAAAGAATCAGATGTAAGAATCAGTGAGTTCGAAAAAACGATCGAGATTCTCACAAAAACGATTGAGGATAAAGACGCTGAAATCATCGTGCTATCCAATCAGCTTGCTGAAAAGAATTCCGAATTGAAGGAACTCGCAGGCCAGATACAGTTAATTTCATCTGACCTGGCTTCTCAATCGGAAACCATTTCAAAGCAGGATGCCGAACTGAATAAAGCCTATTATGTGATTGGCACGGAAAGGGAACTGCAGGCCAATGGCATTCTTACCAAAGAGGGTGGATTTGTTGGAATCGGGAAAACAAGGTCATTGTCGAAAGATTTTAATGCGCAGTATTTTACCGAGATTGACATCCGCAGAGTCACCACGATCCCTGTCAATGCGAAAACCGCAAAAATCATCACCATTCATCCTTCAAGCAGTTACAACCTGATTGGTGACAAGAGCGTGGAAAGAATTGAAATTGTGGATTATTCAAATTTCTGGCGCTCATCCAAGCACCTTGTGATTGTGGTGAAATAGGGAGATCCCGAAGATTTTTATCATATCGGCAATGAAGGGTTAATGCCCTTCGTTGCCGTATTTTTTTATGTATAATTCTACCCGGCGATTTGCTTGCATCTGATCCTCCGTATTGGCATAGGGATAAATCATTTCAGAATTGCCTTTACCCACCCATGAGAGTCTTTTGGCATCAACCCCTTTTCGGATAAGGTACTGATACACAGCCTGGGCCCGCTTTTCTGACAACGTCTGGTTCTGGGCTGGTGTATTCCCGCTGCGGTTGTTGTAAGGTTCGTTCACGTGGCCGATAATCTCCACCTCTATTCCGGGTTGGTCTGTCAGCGTCTGAATAATGTCATCCAACACAGGGTATGACTCCCGCAGAAACTGGTCTGTGCCGCCGAAAAACAAAATATTGCTGAATGACACCTTTTTACCCTCCACAATCCTGTTCAGATGGATGGTTTTCAGGTAGGTCTGATAATCTGCGCCTGTTTTGACCTGATCGGTTGACTGAAAGTACCCCTCTGCCTTTACAACGATCTGATAGGTTGTCTGCCGATCAAGGCGGGTAATCAGACTGCCGGTGCCTTCCCATCGCTGCGTTGCTTCTTCAGATTTTGATGCTGTTCTGTTGATCAGGCTGATATCCCCGTCGATCATTTGCAGGGTATTGGCATCCCTGATATTAAGATTGAGAAAGTTCGACGGGGGATCAGGTTCAACGTGCGGCGGCTCATGACAGTTACGGTATTTGAGATGGATGTGGTGTCCATTACCGCCAGGATATACATTATCAAGCACCAGCAGGTACCGCTCGCCGGCTTTCACCGGCAATGCCATGGCGTAGGAAGGGCCTGGTCCGGAATGAATGTATTCTTCCTTCGCTTCGTATGATAAACCTGTCCTGCTTCCGATTTTGAGGTCGTTTCTTGAAATACAGCTTCTCACAGGTTTGTGTTTTTTATCCCGGATCAATCGGCATGTTTCATCACCGATATATTTAAAAATCAAAAAGTCATAATCATCCTGCTCTGAGAGGGGAACGATATCCAGCAGCAGGTCGCAGTGATCGGGTACTTCAAACAGGTACCAGACGGTATGGTGCTCCTGCTCAAAAGAGAACAGATCGTTGCGGTAGCTGCTCAGCTCCATTGCCTCACCGGGGCCAACCGGGGCTGTGGTAGGGCCATACACCGTATCATACAACTCGATGGCATTAGGGCAGTCGGCATGCTCCGGGCCGATGCGGTACAACACCTGTCCGGTTGCGGAGAAGATCCCCTGGAGTATGGTTAACAGGATCAGAATGTTTCTGATGATCATATTCTTATCTGATGATGTTAATCTTTTCGGATGCCCTGATGGTACCACCTGGTTCAGAGAGTTCAACAATATATACCCCGGGTGCAATACCGCTTATCTTTACCTCCGTAGTTCCATTCTGCAGATGCACTTCATCCTGCATCACCACCTGTCCGTTGATGGTCAAAACCTTCATTTTCAGTACCGGGAAACCAGTAGCGGTGATCGTCAGATAGGTGTTGGCAGGATTGGGCCAAATGCCAATAACGTTGTTTGAGGTGGATTTATGATCAGCAATACCTATGTATTTCTCATCCCACTTCGCCAGCACATATTCTCCGGATCTCAGTCCGGGCACTGTGATGGTGCCGGAATAGGGTGCCGCAGTTTTGGTAAAGGGGATGCCATGCCACACCTCTCCTGCATGGGCACGGTACATGATGATCAGCGAATCTTTATTGTTCGTTATCAGTGCATTGTCAAACTGGTTGGCGGTGGAGAAGCTGAAGCTCCCTTCCATGTCAGTGCCAGCGGGGATGATACCTGAAATTTTCCAGTAGCGGTTCGGAGAGAGGGTGAGGCCTTGAACAGGCGCTGGAAGCGGATCTGGGGGGGTAAAAGAGTGCTCCACCCGGAAGAGCATGGTGTCTGACAGGGTGTTGATTTTCAGTTTGAAAAACTCATTGTTGAATAGGGGTTGTGAAGGTGCCGTTTCAATGATGGTTTCAGAGGTGATGGCATCGGCAAGTCGTTCTTCAGGATCCATCAGCACCAGCTTGGGATTGAAGGGGAGCCAGAAAGTCTCCTGCCCGGTGGCACCGGAGAACACAAACCTGCGTACCTCACGGTTGGTTATGCTTTCATAGAACCCGATGTCGACACTGTTATCATTCACCAACACCGAGCGCCCTGTCATCTTCTGCTTCACAAATACGGTTACATTATACCCACCGGCATGGGGAACCGATGCAACAGAGTCGATGGAGAAATGGGGGAACCCGGGCGTAAAGACCCAACCGTCGAAGAACGGGGTGAGGTTGATGCCGGTCTCCAGGGTAAGGAAGTCGCGCATCTGGTAAGATGACATCGGCTGGAAAGCGAAATGGTCCAGCATAGCGCTGATGGCACTGAAGAAAACAGAGTCGCCCAGGTAACCACGCAGGGTATGGGCAATCAAGCCCCCTTTGTCGTATACGGTTGTGCCATAGGTGTGGGTTTGCGGAACAGGATACAGCGGGAACCAGGCTCCGTCGCCGCCAGAGGTGTTGGTGTGCGCATAGTTCAGAACCTGTTTCTGCAATCCCATGATATTCGCCTTGTAGGCTTCCCATCCATACATCCCCTCCTCATAGATTGATTCGCAGTATCGGGCCCACCCTTCATTTAGCCACATATCTTCGGCCGAAGCGCATGTGACCATGTTGCCGAACCAGTGGTGCGACAACTCGTGCGCAACAAGCCAGTCGTAGTTTAGATTGCCGGTGATCAGGTTGCGGGGCATGGCGATGTTCGTGGCATGTTCCATGGCACCTTTGGTGGTGCCGGTATATCCGACCCTGGGCCATCGGTAAGGTCCGAATTGCGATTCAAAGATTCCCATCATGGCGTTCAGGTTCGAGAAGGAGACCAGGGCCTTGGTGGAATCAGCCGGCCGTACGAAAACCATGGTGGGTATGGTGTCATGGATGCCGTGATACACACCCTGTATAAGACTCAGGTCGCCCACCGCAACCGATGCCAGGTAAGTCGGAATAGGCTGTTCAAGCTTCCAGTGCCAGGTGATGCTCCCGTCGGGATGGGTTTCTGTACCCTGGAGCATACCCCCCGCAACACCCTTGTGTGTGGCTTTGGTCCTCACATAAACATCATAGGTGGCCCTGTCTGTGAAATCATCCAGGCAGGGGAACCAGATCCTGCCGTAGTTATGCGGGTAATCATCAAAAGCCACCCCAAGGTTGTAGGCAAGGGTGCTGTCGGCCAGGAAGTGGAAACCACCCCAGTTGTAAGGCTCGATTAGTGGCACCCCATGATACACCACACGAAGCACAAAGGTATCGGCAAGGGTAAGCGGGGTGGATAACAGTATGCGCAGGGTGTAATTGTCGTAGGAGTAATTGGTATGAACGATGCCGTTCATCAGCACCGAATCTATCGTCAGCTTCCGGAAGTCGAGCGAGAAACTGCTCACTGCCGGCATCCTCGGCGTTGCCGCAATGTCGGTTGCACCATACAACTGCTGGTGCGAGAGGTGTTTCAGGTCCAGCTGGATGGAGTAGTTCAATACGTCAATGGTGTCGCTCTTTAGCGTTTGTCCCTGTAAACCAGACACTCCGGCAACCAGGAACAACATGGTTATGCTCAGCAGTCTCAACTTCATCTTTCAGTTAAATTTTCACCGCAAGATAGCGTTTTTATCAATATTCGGGGAAATCGGGCGCTACTTTGGCTTAGAAGGCGCGGTGCAAGATGTGGATCCAGTTGATGGATCTCCTGAAACTCATCCGGAAAAGCGATCGTCTTCTTTTTGAGGGTGATGGCTCAGGAAGTTTTTGCACCTCAATAGGAATAAGTTACAATAAAGGTGGGGTGTTGTTTTTTCAGTAAGTTTGTAACCCACAAACAAAGCAATTTTCGTCCCTCAACAGCGAAAAACTTTCACGGCCATGAAAATGAAATCAACACTATTGATAACAGGGGCAATGATATGCTCCTTCCTGCTGATTCCGTCTGTCATTTGTGCTCAGACACCTGTTTACACCCTACAGCAATGTATTGAGGAGGCAGTCAACAACAACACCTCGCTAAAAATCAGCCGCCTGAATGTGGAGATGCAGCGCAACACCCTCCAGCAGGCAAAGGCCTCCATGCT
>JAWOGX010000162.1:0-3164 GCA_046496455.1 Bacteroidales bacterium
ATCCCGATACCCCCGCGCTGCCGCTCCAGGTGGGTCCACATCCTGGTAAGTCTCGGAAGAAGATACTCGTACTGCGCCAGCTCCACCTGCACCCGCGCATGGGCAGTGCGTGCACGCTTGGCAAAGATGTCAAGGATCAGATTGTTGCGGTCCAGAATCCGGCATTTCGTCTCTTTTTCGATGTTCCTGAGCTGCGAAGGGGTCAGTTCATCGTCAAAAACCAAAAGGTCAATCCCCTCCTCCATGATGAAAGCTGCCATCTCGGCAAGCTTGCCACTGCCCATAAAGGTGCGTGGGTCCGGATACTCAAGTGCCTGGACGAACCGCTTCACCACCACGCCACCGGCCGTGTCCACAAGAAATGCCAACTCATCGAGGTAGTCATCGATCTTTCTCCTGTCCTCCTTCGAAGTAATAATCCCCGCAAGAATCACCCGCTCCTGCACGTTTTGCTTTGCTATTGTCTGATCCATCCTTCTTTTATCGAAGTGCAAAGATATAAAACTGAGCGGTTCTGCCGTTATACCACATTTACCCGTTATCATGGAGGATACGTGAAGTCCCCATCCCGTTTTCTTTGTTACTTTTGTTTTCAATATTTTAAAATGATGATTTATGGGTCGGTTCAGGCAGTTGGTGAGAAAGATTCCCGGTACGGTTTATCTGTATAGAAAATTTGTGGCGCTGCGGTACAGGTTCCTGCCGCCAGAGAATGTGTTTACGGAAATCTATGAAAAGAACCTATGGGGCGGCGAGCAATCCCGGTCGGGGCCCGGTTCAGACCCGAATCAGACCAATAAGCTTGTCAATGAATTACCCGCCCTCCTCCACCGTTACCAGGTGAAATCAATGCTTGATATCCCATGCGGCGATTTTCAATGGATGGTCAAAGTGGACCTTACCGGTATTGTCTACCACGGAGCGGATATCGTGGAACCACTCATCGAAAAAAACATCCGCGAATATCAGGATGAGCATAGGAAGTTCAGCAAGATCAACCTGCTTGAGGACCCCCTCCCTCCCGGTGACCTGATCCTGTGCCGCGATTGCCTGGTGCACCTGTCGTACCGTGATATTCTTCTCGCGTTGAAGAATATCAGCAACAGCAAGTCAAAATACCTCCTTACGACCACGTTTTCTGCCCGAAAAGAAAATCAGGATATCGTCACGGGGCAGTGGCGCCCCATCAACCTCCAGGCTCCGCCCTTTTCTCTGCCTGAACCTGTCACTCTTTATGACGAGGAGTGTGTTGAAGCTGAAGGCTTGTATCGTGACAAAATGCTTGCCCTCTGGGAGATTGACACCCTGAAACAACTGTTTGAATCCGGAAAACTGGCAACGTGAAGCTTCACCGTCATATCATTCTGACGCTGATCTTCACCTGTATTATGGCGCTGCAGGGGTGGTCACAGACCCGGAGCAACCTGCGGCAAAATATTATTGCACCTGTTTCGGATACCATCCTGCTCGATTCCCTGATCATTATTCCAGGAACCTTTGAACTGCTGAGGATGAATGGGGAAATCATCCCCGACAGTTGCTACACCCTCGACGGTATCCGGGCAATGCTTCTCCTTTTCCCCGGTTGCAACCCAGCCGGAGACACCCTCCTCCTGGCCCGTTACCGTGTCTTTCCCCCGTTGCTTCGCCCCACCTACCGGGATGAACGGCTGAAACCGGAGCAGGAGCTGAAGAAACAGCAGGAATTGTCGTACCTGTACGGGTATGATGACCTCAGGAACAAACAGGACGACGCGTTCCTCAACTTCGGCGAACTGGATCGAAGCGGCTCCATTTCCCGGTCGGTTTCAGTGGGGAACAACCAGGATGCTGTGCTCAACTCCACGATGAACCTTCAACTCTCCGGGGAACTCGCACCGGGGATCAGCATCGTTGCTGCCATCACCGATAACACCATCCCGATCCAGCCGGAGGGTTCAAGCCAGCAGTTGCGTGAGTTCGACAAGGTATTCATCCGGGCTTCCTCCCAAAACTGGGAGGTGGTGGCGGGTGATTTCGACCTGCAGGATGCCAGGGGTGAGTTCCTCCGTTTCAACAAAAGGGGGCAGGGGCTCCTCTTCTCTTCATCATGGAAAGAGGGCAAAGAGAGCCAGTGGCAGATGACTTCAAGGGTTTCAGGTTCCATCGCCAAGGGGAAATATGCGACCCAACAGTTTGGCGGCATCGAAGGGAACCAGGGTCCATACAGACTCTACGGCGCCAACAACGAGCAGTTTGTTGTTGTGCTGGCCGGAAGCGAACGCGTTTATTCGGATGGCAAACTCCTTGTCAGGGGTGCCGATAACGACTATGTGATCGATTACAACAGCGCCCAGATCACCTTTACGCCAAAACAACCGGTGACAAAAGACAAGCGTTACCTGGTAATGTTTGAATACGCCGAACGCAATTTCAACCGCTCATTGCTGTATGTGCATCAGGAGGCGGCAACGGAAAAGGTAAGATTTCAGCTACAGTATTATAACGAGCAGGATATGGGGGGGCAGCCCCTGGGTCAGGAGCAATTGCTGGAAGAGAACATGGCATTGCTGAAAGATATCGGAGATGATCTCTCTTCGGCCGTGGTGTACAACATCAGGGAGGTACCCTACAACAACAGCGAAGTGTTGTACCGGAAGACTGATACATTGGTGGGCACAACCCTTTACCCGTCCGTGTTTGTTTACAGCACTGATCCAGACAGTGCCCGCTACAGGCTCGGTTTTTCGTTTGCAGGGCAGGGGAGGGGGAATTACCGGCAGGTTACCAGTGCTGCCAATGGCAAGGTGTTCCAGTGGGTGGCACCGCTGGATGGTGTTTTGCAGGGGGATTATGAGCCTGTCATTCAGCTGGTCACCCCAAAGCGGCAGCAGATGGTCACCTTTTCGGCGAATTATTTGGCTGGTGATGGCCTCAGGGTGTTCTTCGAAACCGCCCTCTCGGGCTTTGACCTGAACACCTACAGCAGCAGAGATGATGGTGATAACACAGGTTTTGCCCTTACTACCGGATTCCGGCGTAAGAAAGATGTCAAACCTTCAGATTCTCTGACATGGGTTTGGGACGCAGAAGGGCTTTACCGCTTCACCGGGGCGAGGTTTGCGGTGCTGGAGCGTTTCAAGGATATTGAGTTTGACCGCGACTGGAACATCACCGGTGGTGGT
>JAWOGX010000169.1:0-8571 GCA_046496455.1 Bacteroidales bacterium
TCTCACCCTGGACCCGGACGAGATCACCAGGTGGCAAACCTATAAAGGGTGGGGTTTTATCATCGCTACAGCCGTGATCTTCTTTTTTATCATCCTGGGTGATATCCGGAGAAGAGACAAATATTTACAGGAGATTAAAACCGCACGCGACATTGCCGAGAATGCCGACAAGATCAAATCGGCATTCATGAGCAATATGTCGCATGAAGTGCGGTCGCCGATGAATGCCATTGTTGGCTTTTCGGAGTTGCTCAAGGAGCCTGACCTCGAACCTGAGAGGCGAAATGAATACATCGATACGATCCAGCGTTCGGGTTACCAGCTTGTGGACCTGGTCACCAACATGGTGGATGCTTCTGAACTCCAGGTTAAGCAGACAGAAGTGGTGCAGTCGAGTTTCTGCCTGAACGACCTGATGGATGAGCTTCGGATAGAAGCAGAATCGATGATCGCCAATTACCCCGGATATCAGACCACCGTTGAATCATCCATCCCGCTTCCACGAAACGAAAGTTTCATCATTGCAGACTATGGCAAGCTTTCCAGGATGTTGTACCACCTCATCCAGAACGCAGTGAAGTTCACACCCTCCGGATTGATCATCATCGGCTATTCCATCACAGATGATACAAAAATCAGGTTATTTGTAAAGGATACCGGGATGGGAATCCCTGAAGAGGACCAACACAAGCTTTTTGAACCATTCGGAAAAACCTTCCGGCACAAAGATATCTCCCGTGGTACCGGGCTCGGGCTCAACATCGTCAAAGGCTTTATCACGCTCATGGAGGGCGAGCTACATATGAATTCCAAACCGGGTCAGGGTACCGTGGTAAACCTGTCGCTTCCACTGGTAAAGGATAACAGCCGAAATCAGCCAGGGTAAAAACCCCTTCATTCCTTTTTGATCAGTTTGCTGGTGAAGACGCCCTTATCGGTAGTCAGCACCATGAATACCACCCCTTCCGGAAGGCTTCCGGTATTGAGCCGATGAGAATTGCCGGAAGAGGCTTTTTCAGATACTGAGAGAAGCAAGGCACCGTTGGGACTGAAAAAATCAAACCTGACCACACCTGCTGACGTTTGTGGCATTTCAACATTCAGGAACGATCCGAAAGGGAGCGGATAGCAGGTGATTTCAGGCTTGCCTCGTGCCCATGGCCCCACAGACTGGTATGCCGATGTATAAGCCCTGGTGGAAAGGAAGACTTCATCATCCTGGTCAAAATACCCAACCACCATGGCAGCATAAAAGGTTACTCCCGTTTCATTGGTATCGGGTGGGGCGATCCATTTCATCTGCCACGATTTCTGATCAATGCCTGAGGATCCCGCGGCCTTATGGGTCACATAACCTGTTCCCAGCGAGTATTGGGTCTGAACACCATCGGTGATGAGAAATTCCCCGACAATCGCAGCAGGCCCCTGGGCAGTGATCTGAAAACCGAACACAGAGGTTCCGGGGCGGGTGGCTGTGAGGGTGACAGTGTAAGTGTCGGAAGGGAGGTACCCGTTGGGTGGGATAGTCGTAGTGATCCACCCGGGTACAGTGGTAACGGGTCCCCTGTGGCATGCCATGGTTGCGCAGGTGGTTCCGTCAAGGGGTGAACCTGTGTAACCGGGCGGAACCCCGTAAATGCTGGCATATACCAATCTTATCAGCATAAATAAAAATCCTGACAACAGCAAAACCGCAAATGAGATGCTCCATCGCACTGCAGATCTCCTTTCCGGGTTCCTTTCCATTTGCGCTGTGTATGCCATATCGGGAACAGGGTTGTATGATGACGGATACAAAAGTAATCGTTTACAAATTCCGGCTAATTTATAATTTCTCCATATAAGGGTGAACTGATTCATCTAAACCGATAAATATCGGTGAAATTGAATATTATTGCAAACCATATTGAAAAACGGAAAAATTCTATTGACCATTGCATTGGTCTTCAGTGTAAAAGGATGTTAAATTCTTGTATGATGAGCCATTACACATGCCCGAATATCACGACCTGCAGGCTGATGGCCAATCCGGATCTCCGGGTGTCGGCAGATACCATTCGTGCATATGAGGATAGGTTTTGCAGAAACAAGGAGGGTTATCACCACTGTAAGCGACACCAGGTAAAACTGGAACTGGGCTTTTGTCCCGATTTTGTCCTTCCCGATTCCCCTGAGGAGATCCCCGGTATCATCGCAAGGTTTGACGAAACAGAAGAGGTTTAACCAGATAATAGCAATCATATGGCAACAATCACAATGGAAGGAAGGGCCTTTGAGGTTGACGGAGATGGATTCCTCCTGAATCCATCGCTCTGGAATGATGAAGTAGCAACGCTTTTTGCCCGCTACGACGGCATACCGGAGATGAATGAAAACCACTGGGCGGTGGTACGCATCATCCGGAGTAATTTTGAAGAGAAGGGTATGGCTCCGATGGTGAGGGTGATCTGCAAAGAGACCGGACTGAAACTAAAGGAGATCTATGAACTGTTCCCGCTCGGCCCTGCCCGGGGGGCATGCCGCGTTGCAGGCCTTCCCAAACCCGACGGTTGTGTATAATACTTATAAATCAAAGGAATGATGCACTGGTACCAATGGATTGCCCTGGGCACCTTCGGGTTATGCCTGGGTATTTGCAGCTTTCACCTGATCAGGCTGATCAGATTGGGCAAACCTGACGACAAAGCCAGCCCTTCAGGAAGCATCCCGAAAGGGGTTGCCTACTCCTTTACCGCCGGAATGAGCCCGAAGAAGAAGGAATCGGCATTTCTGCACCTCCCCACTTACCTGGCCGGGATACTTTATCACCTGGGAATCTTCGGGACCATCGCCCTTTTTATCCTGCTGATGTTCGTCAGGCCCGTATCCGCAAACCTCATCTGGCAAACCATTGCCTTGTTGCTTTCGGTCAGCTGTGTTTCAGGTGCTGCCATCCTGATCAAAAGAATCGGATCCGCTGCATTGAGGCGCCTCTCGAACCCGGATGATTACATCTCCAACCTCCTGGTAACACTGTTTCAGGGGACTGCCATCCTCTACCTGCTCCTCCCCCCGGCAGCACCGGTATTCTTCCTCACAGCTGCCCTGCTGTGGCTTTACTTCCCCCTGGGAAAACTGAAACACGCCATCTACTTCTTCGCAGCACGATACCACCTGGGGGTCTTCTTCGGAAGCCGGGGGGTATGGCCCGCCACCAAAAATGCAGCCTGATCATGAGCAAGGACAACGCCTTAAAAATTCTTACAAACCACACCGACAGCAGACTGCTGACCCATCTTAACAGCTGCGTGCATTGCGGGCTGTGTGCTGAAAGCTGTCTTTATTACAGGGTTTACCATGATGACCGTTACATCCCCTCCCATAAGGTTGAACTGGTCGCTTCCATCTATCGCCGATACAGCACCTTTACGGGAAAATACTTCCCCTGGCTCGTCGGGGCAAGGAACCTGGACCAGGAAGCCATTGATGAAATGACCGACCTCCTGTTCGGTGCGTGTACACTCTGCGGCAGGTGTGTTCCCCATTGTTCCATCGGGGTGGATATCGCCTATGTTGTACAACAGGGGCGTTCTATGCTGGCCGAAATGGGTATGGTGCCGGAATCACTCCAGGCTACCGTGGATGCCGCCATCAATACCGGCAACAACATGGGGATCACTTATGAAGAGTTCACCGATACCATCGAATGGATGCAGGAGGAGCTGCAGGCTGAGGTGGATGACGGGAATGCTGTGATCCCGCTTGACCAGCCCGGGAAAAAGGTGATGTACACGCTGAACCCCAGGGAACCAAAATTCTTTCCGCTCTCCATTGCCGCGATGGCCAAAATTTTCTACGCTGCAAAAGAGGAGTGGACCCTGTCGACCAAAATGTACGATGTGACCAATTACGCATTCTTTTCGGGGGATATGGAAGCAGCCAGGGTGATTGCACAGCGGATGACCGACGAAATGCACGCGTTGGGGGCAAAACGTTGTGTGCTGGCTGAGTGCGGGCACGGCTCCAGGGCTTACCGCTGGGAAGCCCCAAACTACCTGGGTATGAAAGTCGATTTTGATGTGTTAACATCGGTCGAATTGATACTGGAATATATCGAACAGGGCAGGATTAAACTCGATCCCTCAAAGAACCCTGACCCTGTCACCCTGCACGACCCCTGCCACCTGGTGCGCACCGGAGGTATCATCCACCATCAGAGAGAAATTCTGAAACATGCCGTAACCACACTGGTAGAGATGACACCCCACGGTACCGACAATTTCTGCTGTGGGGGTGGCGGAGGTGCCCTTGCCATGAGCGAATACAATGACAGGAGAATGAAAAGTGCGGAAATAAAGGCTGAACAAATTACCAGGACCGGGGCAGGCATTGTGGTCACCCCCTGTCACAACTGCGTTGACCAGCTTATCCAGATCAACGGCGCATTCAGACTTGGCATACAGGTCAGGACGATGGCCGAAATCGTTGCCGATGCGCTGGTACTCGAATCATCAATCTGAACAACATCAACCCAAAATCCCAAAAAGCATGATCTACCTTGATAATTCAGCCACCTCTTTCCCGAAACCGGAGATGGTTTATACCTATATGTGCGATTTCTACCGGAATCACGGCGTCAGTCCCGGGCGTTCAGGGTTTGATGCGGCCATTGAGACCGAAGAGGTTGTTTTTGGCACGCGAAAACTGCTGACTGAATTCTTCAATGGTGATGATCCCAACAGACTTACATTCAGTTACAATGCAAGCGATTCGCTGAATATGATCATCCAGGGCCTTGCGGAGCCCGGCGACCATGTGATCACCACCTGCCTGGAGCATAACTCGGTGCTTCGCCCATTGCACCACCTGGAACTGAGCGGGATGATCGAAGTGACCTATCTGCCCTTTGACGCCCGGGGCTATATCGATCCTGATGATGTCAGAAAGGCGATCAGGAAAAACACGAAAATGGCGGTAATCAACCACTGCTCCAATGTGATAGGAACCATTCAGCCCATCCGGGAAATCGGTGCCATTTGCCGGGAGGCTGGTGTGTTCCTGGTGCTGGACTCCACCCAGAGTGCCGGTGCAATCCCGATCGACATCAAAGCGCTGAATGTTGATGTAATCGTGTTTACCGGGCATAAATGCCTGATGGGCCCCACCGGTATCGGCGGCAGTTACGTGTGCGATCACGTTCCGGTCCGTTATACCCGGTTTGGAGGAACAGGGGTGCGTTCAGCCCAGAAAACCCATCTTGAGGAGTTCCCTTACCGCCTCGAATGCGGAACCCTGAACCTCCTCGGCGTGGCCGGTCTGAAAGCCGGTGTCAGATGGGTGCTCGACCAGGGGATTGAAACCCTGCATCGCGGGGAGATGCGGCTCTGGAACAAACTCACCCAAGGACTCAGGGATATTGACAATATCACCCTTTACTGCGCCGATAGCGACAAGAATCACAACCCGGTGCTCAGCCTTAATGTCAGGGGGCTCGATTCGGGTGATGTAGGGATCATGCTGGATGTGGACCACAGCATCGCCTGCCGCACGGGACTGCAATGTGCGCCGAAGGTACATGAGGTGATCGGTACCGACAAGATCCACGGCACGGTGCGTCTCAGCATCGGCCCTTTCAATACCGATGCGGATATTGATGCCGCCATTGCAGCCATGGAAGAAATTGCCTCGATCCGAAGGTAAGTTTGATGTATCTTTGGCCATGTTTTTCAAAGATATTCCAGGGCAACAAAAGATCAAAGAGCGGCTGATCAGGAGCGTAACCGACAGCAGGATCAGCCATGCCCAACTTTTTATCGGCGGCCAGGGATCCATGAAATTACCCATGGCAGTGGCTTATGCCCGTTTCATCACCTGCACCTCCAGAATTATCCCACCTGACAACCCTGATGCCGCAGATGCCTGCGGGCATTGTCCTTCATGCCTGAAATTCAACAACCTGGCACACCCCGACCTGCACTTCATCTTTCCGGTGGCCCAAACCTCCTCCGTTAAAAAACCCTCCAGCGATCTTTTCATCCAGCAATGGCGCGAGCTATGGAAGCAAAAACAGGGGATGTTCAGCCTGACCGACTGGTACGCATCCATTGAAACAGAAAACAAGCAGCCGATCATCAATGTGGAAGATTGTAACCAGGTGATTAAAAAGCTGAGCTACAAATCGTATGAGTCGGAATACAAAGTAATGATCATCTGGATGATTGAAAAGCTGTTTCACAGTGCAGCCCCAAAAATCCTGAAAATCCTTGAAGAACCACCCGAAAAAACCCTCATCCTCCTCATTGCCCAGGATCAGTCGCTGATCCTGAACACCATTCTTTCCCGCACACAAATCATCCGGTTCCCAAGGCTCAGGAGGGAGGATATCATCAACCACCTGCAGTCACAGGGACACAGCCCTGAAGTTGCTGCCCGCGCAGCCGCCATGGCCGACGGAAACCTGCTCAATGCGCTGGAAATGATCAACAGCGGTGAAATGGCACTAACCTTTTTTGATCACTTCAGGCAATGGCTGAGGTTTTGTTTCAACCCCAGTGCTACGATGCAGGAACTGGTAAAACATTCGGAAATGCTTGCAGAGCTTGGACGCGAAAACCAGAAACGTTTCCTTGCCTACGGACTGAATTTGCTGCAACAGGCTTTCGTAAAGGGGTTGAAACAAACAAACCATGAGGATGCATCGGAAGAGGGCAAGTTTATTGCCAACCTCGCCCCATATGTGCACAAAGGAAACATCGCCGGATTTGAGTCACTTTTCAACGACGCCATTGTGCATACCGAGAGGCATGCTTACGCCAAAGTGCTCTTCCTGGATACCTCCCTCAAACTCGTGAAATTGATCAGGCAGCCACCATTATCATAATTTTGCTACTTTTGTTCAATATTTTGATGAACAATGCACTCCAACGATAAAGACCCGCTTCACAACCCTTTCCTTGCTTACGGTTGCTGCAAGGCACCCAAAGCTTTCCAGCGCAACGATGATGTCTTCCGGCACGGTTGCGCCAAACTCGACGTGCACGATTGGCTGAAGGATGTCCCTTATCCTGAACTTATCCCCGGATATGAAGCCGTTGAGATCAGGTTCAAGAACAGCCGCAAGGAATTTTACCTCTCCCCCACTGAACTAAAGATAACCATCGGGGATATTGTTGCCGTGGAGGCAGTACCGGGCCACGACATCGGGATTGTCTCACTGACCGGACAACTGGTTTACCACCAGATGAAGAACCGGAGGGTTGACCCCAGGCGGCAGGAGTTCCGCAAGGTGTACCGCAAGGCACGCTCTTCGGATATTGAAAAATGGATCGCTGCTACTGAGGCGGAAGAGACCACCAAATACAAGACCCGGAAGATCGCAGCACGGCTTAGGCTCGATATGAAACTCAATGATGTTGAATATCAGGGAGATAAGACCAAAGCTATATTTTATTACACTGCGGAGAGCAGGGTGGATTTCCGTGAGTTGATCCGTGCCATCGCAGAAACCTTCTCCATCAGGGTGGAGATGAAGCAGATCGGCGTCCGGCAGGAAGCTGCCAGGCTTGGCGGGATAGGTCCCTGTGGCAGAGAGATTTGCTGCACCACCTGGTTGACCAGCTTCAAATCAGTATCCACAGGGAATGCCCGGGGGCAACACCTCTCCCTCAACCCCCAGAAACTTGCCGGGCAGTGCGGAAAACTCAAGTGCTGCCTCAACTACGAGTACGACTGCTATATCGACGCCCAGAAAGATTTCCCCGACTCATCCGTTATCCTGCGTACGCAGAAAGGAGATGCCGCTCATTTCAAAACCGATGTGCACAAACGGCTGATGTGGTACAGCTATACCTCCTCACCCGGGGGAATCGTCCCCATCTCTGTTGACGATGTGAAGAAGATCATCGATATGAACAAGAAACGGCAGAATGTCATTTCCCTGGAAACGTATGAAGCCACTCTTGTGACCAAACAGGTGACCGACATGCCCTCCTCCTTGGACAACTATGCCGGTTTTGAATAGACCATTGACGATGTAACCCATCATACCAATAGTATTGCTATACCTCCACGACCATGTCGCTGACAAAGAAAATGTTACATCATACAGCCAGAAGATTCCCCGCCCTTGTTGCCATTGCTTTGCTCCTGCTCGCCGGCTGCGACAGGAGTGTGGTGTATGAACAAAACATTGAAGTGGAGGAAAAGGGTTGGGAAAACCGTCGCTTTAAACGCTATTCATTTGTGATTCAGGATACTGCCATTCCATACAATTTCTACATCAACATAAGAAACAATACGGATTATCCCTATGCCAACCTGTTCCTTTTCATCAGGACTATCCTGCCCGACCAGACTGCTGCCCAGGATACTGTTGATATTGCTATTGCAGGTCCTGACGGGAAATGGCTGGGTAGCGGTATCGGGAAACACCGCGACAACCAGGTGCTGATTATGCCACAATTCCGGTTCCCGCAACGAGGGGAATACATCTTCGAAATTGAACATGCAATGCGGGAAACTGCCCTGACAGGGATTTCCGCAGTCGGTATCAGGGTTGAAAGATCAACCAAAAAATAATCGTAATCCATCAAG
>JAWOGX010000209.1:0-6658 GCA_046496455.1 Bacteroidales bacterium
GCGACGGGTTTTTTTGCGGAGACGGGGAGAGAATTTCCCAGAAAAGGGTGTGGTTATAATGTCCACCTCCATTGTTCCGGATTGCGTCGCTGCGGGTACTCATATCAAGCATAAGGTCAACCAGTGAACTCCCTTCCGCAGGGGTGCCTGCGATCGCCTTGTTCAGGTTGTTAACATAGGCCTGATGATGTTTTGTGTGATGGATCTCCATCGTCTTGCCATCGATATGCGGCTCCAGCGACTGATAACTGTAACTGAGTGCAGGAAGTGTATGGGTTTGCCCATAAACAACAGAAGAAGCACTGAAAATCAATGCAAAAACAAAAATTATCTTTTTCATGACGTGTAGCTTTTATTTGAAAATTAAACAACCGATCTTTCAGATTGTTCGGATTCCGCAATCAGCTACTTCATTTTCTGCCTCTTCACAAGATAAGGGAGCAGGACCTGCCGGAATCCCTGCCGAATATCGGCCTCAACAAAATCGATATGGTACTGGTCACACCGCATTTTCAGCTCTTTCCTGAAAGCGGTGAGTTTTCTCCTGTATTCATTCCTGATCTCGCCGGGATTGAGCCGGATGGAATCGCCGGTTTCCATGTCGATAAACCGGTGCGGCCGGTTTTCAAACCCGAACTCAATCTCCTCCTGATGGTCAACTACGTGAAAGAATATCACCTCGTGCTTGTTGTATTTGAGATGCTGCAGGGCATCAAACAACTCCTGTGTCTCTGCATGGCTGTCGAACATATCGCTGAAGAGCACAACCAGTGACCTGCGATGAATGGCCTCAGCAATTTCATGGAGAGCCCTTGCTGCGAAGGTAGTCCTTTTCTCTTCCGGCCGATAATTGACCAGCAATTTCTCGAGTTCAGAGATCAGGTGTTTATAATGGACATTGGAGGAGCGGCAGTTGGTCTGAAGATCAAGGGCTCCGCTGAAGAGTGATAAGCCGGCTGCGTCACGCTGCTGACGCAGGAGATGCATCATGGCTGCAGCACAGTAGACTGAAAAAGTAATTTTATTGGGGTTTTCAACACTCAGCTTTTCCAGCACCGGGTAATACATTGACGAACTGTTGTCAATGATAATCTGGCATCTCAGGTTGGTCTCCTCTTCATAGCGCTTGACAAAGAGTTTTTCTGTTTTGCCATAAAGTTTCCAGTCGATATGCCGGGTGGATTCACCCTGGTTGTAGAGCCTGTGTTCGGCAAACTCCACGGAGAAACCATGAAACGGACTCTTGTGCAAACCCGTTATAAAACCCTCCACGACCTGCCTTGCCAGCAGTTCCAGGGGGCTGAACGGGTCAATATATCTTTGTTCAACAACAGGCACGATCAAACAGGGTATTGGATAAAACCGATCAGGCCAATTGGATGAAGGCAATCGGCATGGTCAAATCAGACAAAGTATAGGTTGCAAAGACTAAAGCAGCGCTTCCAGCTTCTGCACCAAAACCGACTTCGGAACTGCACCCACTTGTTTGTCTACAACTTCACCGTTTTTGAGGAACAGTACGGTTGGAATATTCCGCACACCAAATCTTGATGTT
Source organism: Bacteroidales bacterium (assembly GCA_046496455.1). Taxonomy (GTDB): domain Bacteria; phylum Bacteroidota; class Bacteroidia; order Bacteroidales; family SKPS01; genus SKPS01. Next base: position 1,556 of record JAWOGX010000209.1, read on the forward strand.
ACGTTGGGATTGCTGTCCACATCCAGTTTGCCAACGACTGCCCTGCCTTCGTATTCTACGCCCATCTCCGCGATCAGCGGGGCGATCATGCGGCACGGGCCACACCACACAGCCCAGAAATCTATCACCACGGGCTTATCAGATTTCACTACCAGTTCTTCAAAATTTGCATCTGTAATTTCAAGTGCCATAACAAATGGGTTTAGAATTTTTACAAACTTACATCAAAAACTTTTACCTCAAAACATCCTGTGCAGATAAAAGTTCAGTGACAACAGTGCTATTTATCAGACAGCTTATAGGCAATACCTTCTATCTCACTGATTCTCCGCAAAAAATGATATGGACTGACATACCTCTTGGGAATGGTGAATACCATGGCATCCTCCTGGTTTCTCAGAAAGATCTTCAGCTTTGTGTTACCCGGACACGCCCTGATGAGGTTCATCAACCGGCCGGCGAGGTCTTCATTGACTTCAATCGCATTGAGATCCAGTGAAAGGCTGATGCTTTTCACATAATGGTCCAGTACCTCCGACAGCAATTTTATCTCTTTGACTCTGAGAAACGGATCATTTTCATTGTGCATTCTTGTGGTATAGTCACCTTTGATAAACAGAAAATCCCCAGGATTCATCAGGTGCTTATATTTGAGGTAGGTTTCCGAAAAGACCGACAGGGACCAGGACCCTGAGAAGTCTTCGACATTCAAGGTTGCAAAAGGCCTTCCTGTTTTGGTTTGCTTGTGCTGCACCGTATTTACCATCACTCCGACAGAGAAATCACGGTTCAGGAATTTCCTGTGTTCTTCCCTCACTTCTTCCACCTGGTTGTGGCAAACAGCCTTGATTTCAATAGCATATTGATCCAGGGGATGCCCTGAAATATAAAAACCGATCACCTCCTTTTCATTGTTCAGTTGAGTGATGGAAGGCCATGGTTCACAATCCGGGAGGTCGGGATCGGGAATGGCAACATCTTCCATATCCCCAAACAGCGATTGTTGGGCACTTTCGCGGATCTGCTGGGCTGCGCTGCCAAACCGGATTAACTTCTCGATAAAGGTTTGCCCTTCGGAGCCCTCTGCATGAAAAAACTGCGCCCGGTGGGTGTTGGGAAATCCATCAAAGGCTCCTGCCATTGCCATGGATTCCAGGCAACGTTTGTTCACGGTCTTCAGCGAAATCCGCTTCACGAAATCGAATATTGAGGTGAATGGACCGTTCTTCTTTCTCTCGCTGATGACCGCTTCTGCCGCAATTTCCCCTACCCCTTTTATCGCTCCAAGTCCGAATAATATCTCCCCGGTCTCACTGGTCGAGAAACGGATTCCGCTTTTGTTGATATCCGGACCGTTCACTTTGATGCCGTTTTGCTGGCAGGCGTCAATCAGAAAAGTGATCTTTTTGATCTCACTCAGGTTGTGCGTTAGTACCGCGGCCATATATTCCGCAGGGTAATGCGCCTTGATGTAGGCAGTTTTGTAAGCAAGAATCGAATAAGCAGCAGAATGGGACCTGTTGAAGCCATACTCTGCAAACTTCGTCATGGTGTCAAACACCTCGGTGGCTTTTACAGTGGTAATGCCCTTTTCAGCCGCCCCCTGGATAAATTTCGCACGCTGCTCCAGCATGGTTTTCATATCTTTCTTTCCCATGGCCTTGCGCAGGATATCTGCCTGTCCGAGCGAAAAACCACCCATCACCTGTGCCACCTGCATGATCTGCTCCTGGTAAACCATGATCCCATATGTGTTGCTCAGGATCTCCACCAGCATCTCGTGGGGATACTCCACAGGTTTGAGCCCCTGTTTCCTTTCGATAAACACAGGGATATAAGCCATCGGGCCCGGCCGGAACAGTGCATTCATGGCAATCAGATCCTCTATCCCTTCGGGTTCAAGCCTTTTCAGGTGCCCCTGCATACCGTCAGATTCAAACTGGAATATGCCGATGGTATCACCCGCCTTAAACAAATCGTAAGTCTTTGGATCATCCAGGGGAATATTGTCCAGGTCAAGCCTGACGCCATGCCGCGCCTCAATGGCAATCATCGCGTCCTTGATAATGCTGAGTGTCTTAAGTCCCAGGAAGTCCATCTTGAGCATCCCGACCCCTTCGATGTGTTTCCCGTCGTATTGGGTGACCATAATGTCGGCATCCTTTTGCACACACAGGGGGATATGCTCAAACAGGGATTCAGGGCCGATGATCACCCCGCAGGCATGGGTACCGGTCTGCCTCACGGATCCTTCCAGGATTTTTGCAAACTTGAGTGTCTTTTTCACCAGATCATCCCCATGGGCCATCTCGTGCACAAGTTGTGGCACCTCTTTCAGTGCTGCTTCCAGGCTCACATTGGGGCCGTCAGGCACCAGTTTTGCCAGCCTGTCTGCCTCATTCAGCGGCAGTTTAAGGACCCGCGCAACATCCCTGATCGCTGATTTCGCTGCCATGGTTCCATAGGTCACAATCTGGGCCACCCGGTCATGCCCATATTTGTTCACCACGTAACGGATCACATCTTCCCGGCCATAATCATCAAAATCAACATCAATATCGGGCATTGACATACGCTCCGGGTTCAGGAACCTTTCGAAGAGGAGGCGGTATTTCAGTGGTTCAACATCGGTAATTCCAACGGCAAAAGCCACAGCCGAACCGGCAGCAGAACCCCGCCCCGGCCCTACCAGCGTGCCCTGCCTGCGTGCTTCGGCAATAAAATCCTGTACAATGAGGAAATAGCCCGCATAACCCATCCCTTTGATCACATCCAGCTCATAATCAAGCCTTTCACTTACTTCTTCGGTAATCTCCGGGTACTTGGTCTTTGCCCCCTCGTAGGAAAGATGCCGCAAATAGCTGTCTGCATCACTGAATCCTTCAGGTAAGGGGTAAACCGGCAGAATGACATCCCGCTTGAGAGAATAGAGCTCAACCTTTTCCGCAATCTCCAGGGTATTTGTGATCACCTCCGGGTTATCCGGGAAAAGCTTCCGCATCTCCACCTCTGATTTCAGATACTCCTGCCCGGTGTAATGCATCCCTTCCTGATCTTCAACCTCTCTGCCTGTATTAAGGCAAATAAGGATATGGTGGGCTTCGTGGTCTTCTGCATTCACAAAATGAACATCATTGGTGGCAACCACCCTGATGCCGTACTCCCGTCCAAGCTCCAGGATTACCTTGTTTACCTCCTGCTGTTCAGGAAGCCCATGATTTTGCAATTCAAGATAATAGTCATCACCAAACATCGCTCTGAACTCCTCAACCACCGGGCCCGCACCATGCATTCCCGACTTCATGATCTTCTGGGGCAATTCACCGCCAAGACAGGCAGAGAGGGCGATCAACCCTCCGGTGTGTTCGCGCAGCAGATCCTTGTCAATACGCGGCGTGTAATAAAACCCTTCAGTATATCCCCTGGATACCAGTTTTGCCAGGTTATGATAACCCTCTTTATTCCTGGCAAGCAATATAAGATGATAACCGCTGCGGTCATCCTTCCCCATCTTCTTTGTCATTGAGCCATCCGCCACGTACACCTCGCACCCGATGATCGGTTTGATACCCTGCTTTTCGGCTTCAGCCATGAAATGCATCACCCCGAACATATTTCCATGATCGGTGATGGCCATTGCGGGCATCCCCAAAGACTTTGCCTTTTCAAAGAGGGTTTTAATCTGAGATGCCCCATCAAGAAGCGAAAACTGTGTATGAACATGAAGATGAACAAACTGCGACATGAAAATGTTATTTTAATTCGGTGAATTTTGAGGTAGTAAAAATAACTGATTTGACCCTCCTGTTGCCCATTGTTGATAAGTATTTCTGCAGCTGCAGGGCGTGATAACCTTTCCCACTGTGAGAATATTATGTCGTTCTCCGATACGCACCAACAGGTTTTCCTGGTGTTTTGCAATTAATAATCAGAACCCTTGTCAATCAAAAATAAATTACGATCTTTGCACCCCCATTGATTGGGAGATTTATAACCAACAAAAAATCAAACTGGTATGCCAACAAAAATCAGGTTACAGAGAAAAGGGAAAAAAGGGCAACCTTTTTACCACATTGTTATTGCGGATGGTCGTGCACCACGAGACGGAAAGTTTATTGAAAAGATTGGCACTTACAACCCGCTGACCAAACCGGCCGGAATCAACCTCGACTTCGACAAAGCGATCCAATGGTTGCAGAACGGAGCCCAGCCCACTGATACTGCCCGGGCTATCCTTTCGTACAAAGGTGTGATGTACAAAAACCACCTGCTGAAAGGTGTTCAGAAAGGGGCTTTGACCCTGGAACAGGTTGAGGAAAAATTCAAGGTTTGGCAGGAAACCAAGGAAGCGTCGATTCAGCACAAGATCAATCAGGAAGATCTGGAGAAAAAGAACAAGAAGAAGAAGCAGCTTGAAAACGAAATGAAGATCAACGAAGCGATTGCTGCCAAAGTAGCTGAGAAACGTGCCGTTCAGTTTGCCGCTGAAAATGCAAGCACAGCAGCTGAAGAGGTTGAAGCGCCACAGGCTGAGGCTGTTATTGAGCCGGAAGCAGAAGTGGTTGCAGAAGTTGAAGCTGTAGAAACCATTGAAGCAGAAGCTCCGGAAGAACCTGTTGCTGAAGAACCTGTTGCTGAAGAACCTGTTGCTGAAGAACCTGTTGCTGAAGAACCTGCTGCTGAAGAACCTGCTGCTGAAGAACCTGCTGCTGAAGAACCTGCTGCTGAAGACACAACAGAAGAAGAGAAAAAAGAGGATTGATCCTTTTCGGCCGATACGCGCCTTAACAACCAACCATGATTCCCCGTGAAGATTGCATATTGCTGGGAAAGATCACCAAAAAACGGGGGTTTGAAGGGCAGCTCCTGATCAGGTTGGACCATCAGGATTATCTGAAACATAAAATACCGGAATCAGTTTTCATCGAAATACAGGGAAGACTGGTTCCGTTTTTTATCGAATCGCTGAAAAAAAATCCGCCCGCAAGTGTGATCGTTACACTTTCCGACCTCAATGAAACCCTGCTTGAAAGGATTCTGCAATGCAATGTCTTTGTCAGGAATATGCCGGTCACAGAAAAGCAAGCGGCCCCCCCCACCATC
>JAWOGX010000131.1:0-6396 GCA_046496455.1 Bacteroidales bacterium
CCTGAAGCTGAACCTGAGATCGTTTCCATCATTGAGCCGGAAGCCCACGAGGAACCCAAAACCATAGCGGAACCGGAAGCCACAGCAGAACCGGAAACTGAAGCTGAACCAGAAGCTGAACCAGAGTCTGAACCAGCAATCGTCGGCGAAGCAGAACCGGAAGCCATAGCAGAACCGGAAGCCATAGCAGAACCGGAACCGGAACCTGAAGCTGAACCTGAGATCGTTTCCATCATTGAGCCGGAAGCCCACGAGGAACCCAAAACCATAGCGGAACCGGAAGCCATAACAGAACCGGAAGCCACAGCAGAACCGGAAACTGAACCAGGAATTATTGCTGCTGTCGGGCCGGAAACATCCTCCGATACAGAACATGATCCTACAGAAGAACCATCTGCAGATTCCGAAGACAGCACCCACCATGAAGACGATGAAGAGGAGATAGAGGACCACGAAGATTATACTGCACTGTCAAAAGAGGAACTGGTTGTTGCCCTGGAAGAACTAGTTGCCCTGGACAATGCGATGCAGTACCGTCAAAAGGCGGGTAAATTAAAAATCGCCTTCAATGAACTGATCAAAGGCGAGAAAGAAGAAGCCTTGCAGGTATTCCTTGAAGCCGGAGGAATCAAAGAGGAGTTTGAACATCTTGAAGATGAACTCACTACGCGCTTCTACAGTGCATTGAGTATCTACAGAAATAAAAAGCAGCGCCATCTGGAACACCTGGAAGAGGTGAAAAAGGAAAATATGGCGAAGAAACTTGAGATGCTTGAAAAGATCAAGGAACTGATCAACTCCGAGGAGCCTCTGAAAAAAACCTATGATGAGTTTCGGGGCATCCAGGATCGTTGGCGCGAAATCGGCAATGTACCCAAGAACGAGATCAGCAATCTCTGGCAGAATTACCACTTCCTGGTTGAGAAATTCTTCGACAAAGTCAAGATCAACAATGAGTTGAGAGATCTTGACATGAAGAAGAACTTCGAAAAGAAGATGGAATTGTGCGAAAAAGCGGAAGAGTTACTCCTTGAAACCAGCGTCATCAGATCTTTCAAACAATTGCAGCGCTACCACCAGGAATGGAAAGAGATCGGGGCAGTAACACACGACAAGAAGGATGAACTATGGGAAAGGTTCAAAGCTGCGACCGAAAAGATCAACGAACGACGCCGTGAATACTACGAGCAGCTTCATCAGGAGCAGGAGAACAACCACAGCGCCAAGCGGGCTCTTTGCGAAAAGGCGGAAGAGATCATGGCGAATCTTCCGGAATCCATCAATGAATGGCAGAAATCGAACGATGAAATCAACGAGTTGATGAAAATGTGGCGCACCCTTGGGCCTGCGCCCCGCCAGGTGAATGATGCCATCTGGAAAAGGTTCAAAGGGTTGATCGATGAATTCTACAAGCACAAAAAAGAGCATTTCACCTCGGTGAAGGATGAGCAGGTGAACAACTACAATATGAAACTTGACATCTGCCAGCAGGCTGAAGCCCTCAAGGACAGCACCGATTGGCGGGAAACCACCGAGGAGCTCATCAGGCTCCAGCAGGAGTGGAAGAAGATCGGTCCGGTACCAAGGAAACATGCCGACAAAATATGGAAGAAGTTTCGTACCGCCTGTGATGAATTTTTTAGCAAAAAACAAGCTCACTTCTCCTCACAGAAAGAGTCTGAAGAGGAAAACCTCAGGATCAAGGAGGGGCTGATTGAACAGATCAGGCAACTTGAGATCGGAAACAACCGTGAAGAGACATTGAACCGGATCAAGGAGATCCAACGGGAATATATTGAGACAGGGCATGTGCCATTCCGGAAAAAGAATGATATCCACACTGCTTTCCGGGAGGCCATCAACCAGAAGCTTGACCAACTGAAGATCAGTCATTCGGAAATAAGCATGGGTGGCGGCGGCTACCGCGGAGCTCGCCATGACAGTCGTGCCGACTACGACAGGGGAAGCAGAACCGGCGGCAACAAAGATTACCACTTTATCTCCACCAAAATCTCCAAACTCAAAAGCGATATCGCCCTTTGGGAAAACAATATCGGGTTTCTTGCCAATTCAGCTGCAGCAGAAGTCCTGAAACTTGAATTCGACAAGAAGATCCAGCGCACCAAAGACGAGATTGCCCTCCTCGAAGCCAAACTCAGAACAATGCAGGATTAGGGATCGAAGATTGCCGGCACCTGAGCTTGTCGAAGGGCAGATTGCCGGCACCTGAGATTGTCGAAGGGTGACTCTTAAATTCCGATTCCTGACACTCCACTAATCACTCTTGCATCAAACCGGATATCCGGGTGCAGGTGCTTCTTCACTGCACACAGGGAGGCAGTCGTTACAAGCGCATCATGATATTTTTCAGGAAAATCAGCCGGTACATGGATCTCAAGGTTGATCTTCCCTATCATCCGCTTTGCCTGGTCGTACTCCAGCGACTGATGCAACCTGATCTCATCAGCCGGCAATCCCCGCTGATCACAGAATGATTTGACATAAATTCCGGCACAGGTACCCAGTGACGCCAGAAACAAAGTGAATGGCTCCGGAGCAGTCCCTTCTCCGCCACCCTGAGGAGACTGATCCGTCTTTATCTCAAATCCGTTAATCCTCGCATTTACCTTCTTATTGCCGTCAAAAAAAATTTCCATCTTAATTATTGTTTTTAATTTGCTTTGTTCTTTACGCTAATGCCTTTGTCAACTGACAAATTATAATTCATATCTACTTATTTAGATAATAACAATTACCATGCAATTGTCATTTTGGCAGGTTCCAGATTCTTTGTTAAATTCGAAACCTGTTAAACGACATCAAAAAAAACATTCTTTATCAACCTAAAATCAATAAGATCATGAGACAAATCCTTAGCACACTGCTGGTTATCCTGGGATTCACCGCATCAATGTCAGCCCAGGATGAGATGCGCCTGCTCCGGTTCCCTGCAATTCACGGGAACCAGGTGGTTTTCTCCTACGCCGGCGACCTGTACACCGTTTCCACCGAAGGCGGAATAGCAAGAAGACTTACATCAGATCCGGGGTATGAAATGTTTCCAAGGTTCTCACCGGATGGAAAGCAAATCGCTTTCACCGGCCAGTATGACGGCAACACCGAAATTTACCTGATCCCAGCCACTGGCGGGCTCCCGAAAAGGCTTACCCATACCGCCACCTTGTCACGCGATGACATCTCCGACAGGATGGGCCCAAACAATATTGTCATGACATGGACCCCGGACGGGAAAAATATCATCTACCGATCAAGGATGAACTCCTTCAATGATTTCGTAGGGCACCTGTTCTCTGTCCCCTCTTCCGGTGGCACATCAGTACAGCTCCCGTTCTCTTCAGGGGGCTTCTGCTCCTATTCCCCTGATGGAGGGAAAATTGCCTTTAACAGGGTCTTCAGGGAATTTCGTACCTGGAAATACTACCGGGGCGGAATGGCCGATGATATCAGGATTTTCGATTTCAAAACAAAAGAAACGGTCAATATTACGAATCATGGTTCGCAGGACATCGTCCCGATGTGGTATGGCAACCAGGTGTTTTTTCTCTCTGACCGCGATCGCATCATGAATCTCTTCGTTTACGATAACAGCACCAGGACCACCAAGAAAGTTACGAACTTCACCGATTACGACATCAAATTCCCATCGTTGGGTGATGGCAGGATTATCTTTGAACAAGCTGGCTATCTGCACGTCTATGACATTACTGCAGGAACTGCAAAGAAACTTACCATCTCCATTGCCGACGATCAGGAACCTGGCAGATTGGCAAGAAAAGACGCATCGAAACATATGCATGGCATGTCGTTATCACCGGATGGCAAGCGCCTGGTCGTCAATGCACGCGGCGATATCTTTTCAGTCCCCGCCGAAAACGGCATCACACGCAATCTGACAGCCACCTCCGGTGTCCATGAACGGGCCGGTGTCTGGTCACCCGACGGGAAACACATCGCTTACCTCTCCGATGAATCGGGTGAATTCCAGATTTACACCAGGGAACAGGATGGGGTAGCCCCGCCGGTGCAGCTGACAAAACAAAACGACAATTACATCTACAGACTCCTCTGGTCGCCCGACAGCCGGAAAATCCTCTATAACGACAAAAAGATGAACCTGAACTATGTTGATGTCGAATCCAGGAAGGTGGTCACGGTTGCCCGGAACGGCGTCTGGGAATTCTCCGACTTCAACTGGTCGCCAGACAGCAAATGGATTACCTATTCGCTCCCCGTGCGCACCGGAATGCACCAGATAATGCTTTATGAGGTCAATAGCAAAAATACCATTACCGTTACCCAACCCTGGTACAGCTCTTCCGATCCTGCATTCAGCAATGACGGCAAATTCCTTGTGTTTATTTCACAGCGCGATTTCTCACCCATTTACAGCGGTACAGAATGGAATCACGCTTACAGAAATATGGCAGGAATATACCTGATTCCCCTCTCCGCCTCCACCAAAAACCCCCTGGGTGAGAGAAACGATGAGGTATCGATTACCAAAATAGCGGAAAGCAAAGAAAACAGCAAGCAGGATGATAAAAACGGCAAAGCTGACTCCGCAGGAACCAAAACATCTGAAACCAGGGTGAATACCGTTGTGGATGCGGATGGGATTCAGGACCGCATCATCGCCCTGCCCATTCGGGCGTCCAACTATTACAATGTGAATATGATCGGTTCAAAGGTTTACTATTCTGAAAACTATTTCGGCGAACAGGGGAATAAAATCAGCATGTATAACCTTGAAACACGGAAAGAGACGCTCCTGGCTGAAAACATGGGTTATTCGCTCAGTGCTGACGGAAAAAAGATGCTCCTTTCATCACGGGGGACCTGGTATGTCATAGCAACCCCATCTGCCAGGGTGAAGGTCGAGAAAAAGGTGGACGTAAGCAACATGGCAGTAATGGCCGATCTGCAGCAGGAGTGGAAACAGATTTACACCGAATGCTGGCGCCAGATGAGGGATTTCTTTTACGATGAAAATATGCATGGTTTGGACTGGAAAGCCATGCACGACAAATACGCTGCGCTTCTTCCATATGTGAGCAACAGAAATGACCTGAACTACCTGATCGGGGAACTGATCGGGGAACTGAACGTTGGTCATGCATACATAAGTGGCGGAGACAAGTATGATATCCAGAGGATTCATACGGGTTTGCTTGGAGCGACCATGGAGAAGGATAAAAGTGGTTTCTGGCAGATCACCAGAATACTTCCCGGACAAAACTGGGATCCGAAGCTGGTCTCACCACTCACCCAGGTGGGTGTGAATGTAAAGGAGGGTGAATACATCCTGGCCATCGATGGGAACAGCACCAAAGACATTGATGATATTTATATCCTGCTGGCAGGCAAGGGGAATAACGTGGTAGAACTCACCATCAGCAGCAAACCTACACCAGAAAATGCCAGGAAGGTGGTCGTAAAAACCATCACGGATGAATCAAGTCTTTTGTATTTTAACTGGGTACAGGAAAACATCAGGAAAGTGAATGAAGCGACCAACGGGGAGGTGGGTTACCTTCACATCCCGGATATGGTAACCACAGGCCTTAACGAATTTGTGAAATATTACTACCCGCAACTCACCAAAAAGGCGCTGATCATTGACGGACGAGGCAATGGTGGCGGGAACGTCAGCCCGATGATCATTGAAAGGCTCAGGCGGGAGATTATCCGGATATCAGCCCCCAGGAATGTGGAGGAATTGAGCACCACTCCGGGGGGAATGATGAACGGGCCAATGGTGTTGCTGATCAACCAGTATTCCGCTTCTGACGGTGACCTGTTCCCCTATTCTTTTCAAAAGCTGGGCATCGGCCCTGTGATCGGCGTAAGAAGCTGGGGTGGCGTGGTCGGCATCCGTGGTTCCCTGCCCCTGATTGACGGTGGAAGCCTCAGCAAACCCGAATTCGGCACTTTCTCTTCAGATACCGGAGAATGGATTATCGAAGGGCATGGCGTTGACCCCGATATCGTTATTGACAATGACCCTTACCAGGAGTTTATGGGAAAAGATGACCAGCTCAACAAAGCCATTGAGGTGATCCTCGGACAACTCAAGGATGCGTATCAGATCCCCGCAAAACCCGCCGGACCCAAAAAGAACTAATAACTAAAAAACTAAAAGTGAGCAGATGCAATACAGCTGCTCACTTTAAACTTTTAACTTTTAGTTTTTAACTTATCTCAGGCTTGCCCCTTCGGCCCGGTCAACGGGAACGGCATCATCCCCTCGATTTCATCGGGGACCACGATTTCGCCGTGCATGGCCTCAAACTTCATGATATTCTCCTTGAGCGCTTTAAACAACCTCTTGGTGTGTTGGGGCGTGAGAATAATCCTTGATTTTACGCGTGCCTTGGG
>JAWOGX010000163.1:0-7497 GCA_046496455.1 Bacteroidales bacterium
GGTAACCTGCAATTGCTTACGAAAATATTTGAATATCAAGCTGATAATGTAGCAAAACTGGAATTGTTAAAAAAATTGCTCGCTTCTTCTGAAACAGGCCTGAAAGGTCTTGAAGAGGTGCAGGCTATTCTGGCGTACCATGCTAATGTGGGAACAATCAATGATGTTGTTTTGGAAATTACCCTTGCTAGGGGCCTTAACTATTATACCGGTGCCATTTTCGAGGTGACTGCCAGGGATATCCCTTTCGGATCGCTTTGCGGGGGTGGCAGGTATGATGACCTGACAGGAATCTTTGGCATGCCTGGTGTTTCCGGCGTGGGTATCTCCTTTGGTGCCGACCGGATTTATGATGTGATGAAGGAATTGGGATTGTTTCAGGAAATCCCGCCAGTGGGTTCAAAGGTGTTGCTTATCAACTTTGGTGGCGATGATGAAATGGAGGCACACAGGTTGTTGAAAACTTTGAGAAGCAATGGTATTGGCTCAGAGCTTTATCCTGAGCCGGCGAAAATTAAAAAGCAGATGTCTTACGCTGATGGGAGGAAAATTCCGTATGTCATTCTTGCGGGAGAGGAGGAGCGCCAACAGGGGAAAGTTACGCTGAAAGTTATGGGTTCTGGTGAACAGATGACCATAACCCCGGATGAACTCATCCGGAAGTTTCAATAGACGGGGCTGTCCGAAACCAATACGTTAAACCTGAATCACTACTTGCAATTCATTTTTTACGGTTTCGGCGCCCCTTTTTCACACCCTCACAGGGTGATCTGGATTTTTACCTCCCCCGGGTCATGGATCGGAAATTATGCACAAACAGTTCATCTTCAGGGAAGTATATGCTCAGAGAAATGAGTATTCCCTGGAATATCGCAGGTTTTGTTCAACGTATCCTTCTGAATAATCGATTTTTATGTCGGTGATGTTGCCTGCATCATCTTTGACAGGCATAAAAACCGGGTTGACAAATCCGCCATAGCTGGCAAGATTAAGCTTCTCAAATCTTTCCAATACTTCCTTGTGCAGCTCCTGGTCAACCTTTACAGCATACTTTTCGACCAACTCTTTACCTGCTTTGTAATCCCCTTCTGATTTGATCCTCTGCACTTCGGCAAGCATCTGTCCGAAGAGGTTCCGCAATGCCTCAAAGTCGTTAATCACGAAATAGGTCTTGCCGTCTCTTACTTTTTTCCCGATCACATTGTCAGCAGCGCCTTTTTCATAGATCCATCCGGCAATCATCTGCCTGTTGCGCATGTGGGCCTGTTCGATGTCTTTACCGGGTTTGATGCGTCGGAGTTGTGTCATCATTCCGTTTCGGATGTAAGAAATATATTCTGCCTTGGCAACATCCAGCGATGGCATCAGTCCAAGCTCCACCATTTTGGGGTCCATAATGTAATAGAGGGCAAAGAGGTCGGCGCGGGCTTCTTCCAGCACTGAGCTGTAGTTTTTCAGGGCATCGGAACCCACACCGTCAAGGAGCTGTCCGGAACCGTGACCCAGGCATTCATGCAGGTCTGTGTGAAGGTTTCCGGCAAGATGTCCGTGTTCCCTGAGGAGTTTTGTCTCATTTTCATCCCAGGAGAACTCTTCAGTGCTTCCCTCTTTCTGGCGTACCTGGTCATAAGCATAGGTGATGTTGTCCATGGTTACCGACTTGGAGCCGTGCTCTTTCCTGATCCAGTCTGCATTCGGAAGGTTGATCCCGATTGGAGTTGAAGGGTAGCAATCCCCGCCGAGATGTGCTACAGTGATCACTTTGGCACTCACTCCTTTCACCTCTTTCTTTTTAAATCTCTGATCCACTGGTGAATTGTCTTCGAACCACTGGGCATTGCCGGAGATGAGCCTGGTTCGTTCAGAAGCCGCAAAATCCTTGAAATTTACCACAGATTCCCAGGTGGCTTTCATCCCAAGCGGATCACCATATACTTCTGTGAAGCCGTTCACAAAGTCAACGACTGGTTCAAGGTTTTCAACCCAAAGGATATTGAACTCGTCAAACATCCTCAGGTCACCTGTGTTGTAAAAGTCAATAAGCTTCTCAAGGGAAGCTTTCTGTTGTGCGTTTTCCGCAACAGGCAATGCCTGCTGAAGCCAATATACCACTTGCTCAAGTGCCTCTGAATACAAACCACCGATCTTGTAAACATCTTCGGTGATTACACCGTTTCGCTTCACCAGTTTGCTGTTGAGACCGTACGAAACAGGTTTGGGATCCTTTGGGTTAGCCATTTTTTTGTAGAATGCCATGGCTTCTTTTTCGGTCACCCCTTCGTAGAAATTGTTGGCTGAGGCAAGAATCAGGTCTTTGTCAGGGTCAAGGGAAATCCTTTTGGCATCAACGCCAGCATCAAAGATGATCGGGATCATCATTGCCATCAGCTCTTCCCGGGTCTGCCCCTCATGGAGTTGCCATTTGGCATCCGGTGTATTGTTCACGAGTTCCCTGAAATAGTCTTCGGTGAATTCCGGCTGATGCTTGTCGGCCGAAGCGTGATGATGGATCCCGTTGGAAAACCAGATCTGTTTGAGATAAGTTTCAAAGGCCTTGAACTCTTTTGATTCACGGTCACCTTTATGGTTTTCATAGATGGTTTCAAGGGCACGCCTGATTACAAGGTTGTGCCGGTAATTCTGGTCGTAAATGATGTCACGTCCTGCGATGGCCGCCTGGCTCAGATAGTAGATCAGCTTCTTCTGATCCAGGGTGAGGCTATCCCAACCGGGGACAGTGTATCGCATCACATTGACATCTGCAAAGCGATCGACCAGGTATTCAATTTCCCGGGTTACTTCCGGTTCATTATCAGGGGCATTTTTTTGCCCGCGTGAATATACAGTCATAGCAATCATAAGGGCTGCAATAATGTTAACTGACTTTGTCATGGGTGAATAAGTTATTGAATTGTTATTTTTTTAAGGAAGTATCAAGTCTTCATGGTTCATGATTTCACCTTGCTGGAATATCGGCACCTTTGAGCTCTGGTCCGGGGTAAGGCAAAATTCGATCACATCGTCCAGCATCAGGCTTTTCAACCTGTGGGTATGGGCAAATTTCTGATTGTACGCCATAAGGTCAGCCGAGGCAGTTTCCCAAAGGTCAATGGCGGCTGTAACTGAATCGCAGGCTGAGTCAAAATCCCCTGATTGAAGGAGTTTTTCAGCCAGTGCCCCGCTGAATACTGCATCTTCAAGGCTGAACCTGTCCTTCCATCCGGCACAAAGAATCACCACATCCTGAGCCTGATGGTTAAGGAAATCTGCAATTGCGCTGAGGTTGATGAAGGAAGCAATGATCACCATATGGGTAGAAGCTGCACGATGGATGGCCTGGGTTCCGTTGGTCGTACTGTAAACGATGGTAGTGCCATCAAGGTCCTCCTGCATGAAATTGTAAGGAGAATTGCCAAAATCAGCGAAATCGAGCTTAATCCCATCTCTTTCTGCGGCAATCAGAAACCCTTGATCCTTGTATGCTCGGGCATTTTCAACGGATGTTACAGGGATGATCCGCTTAACGCCGTGGTCAAATGCAGTGCAGATGGCAGTGGTAGCCCTGAATATGTCCGCTACAACCGTAATCACCTCCTGCCTCTCATAAAGGTGGAACAGGGCAGGGGAGAAGCAAACTTCGAGATTCTTTTTTTTTCTTCCCTGCATCAGCCTTTGTAAAATGGAAGTTTGACAATCTCTGCTGCAAGAAGTTTTTCCCGGATCCTGATATATATGGTATTACCCATACCGGCATAAGCTTTTGTGACATATCCCATCCCGATTGCTTTTTTCAGCGTTGGAGCCATAGTGCCGGAAGTGACTTCACCGATAATATTGCCTGCCTGATCACAGATCTCATAATGTTGCCGGGGAATCCCTTTGTCAATCATTTCAAAGCCCCGGAGCTGGCGCGTCACACCTTCAGACTTCTGTTGCTCAAGCAAAGGCCTGTCGATAAAATCGTTACCATCGGTAAATTTGGTGATCCAGCCCAATCCTGCTTCGATGGGTGAATGGTCATCATCGATGTCGTTTCCATACAGGCAGAATCCCATCTCCAGGCGGAGCGTGTCCCTGGCGCCTAGACCGATCGGTTTAAGCCCGTAAGCAGCACCTGCCTCAAACAGGGCATGCCAGATTTTCTCAGCATCTTCATTGGCCATGTATATTTCAACGCCGCCTGACCCGGTGTATCCGGTCGTGGAGACGATCACTTCCTTCACGCCGGCAACAGTCACTTTCCGCCAGGTGTAGTATTCCATATCCATCACCGGCTCTTCAATGAATTTTTGTACCAGCTCCATTGCCCTGGGGCCCTGAACGGCAAGCTGGGCAATTTCATCCGATGCATTGTACAGCTCCTTTCCTACTTCAAGCCCCATCTCCTGTGCATGCTTTGTACACCATGCCCAGTCCTTCTCAATATTGGCAGCATTGACGACCAGCAGGTATGTTTCTTCATCGATCCTGTAAACCAGGAGGTCATCCACAATGCCACCCTTTCCGTTTGGGAAGCAGGTGTACTGCACTTTTCCATCTGTGAGCACTGCCACATTATTGGTGGTTAGCCTTTGCACGAACCCGAAGGCTTTGGGACCTTTCACCCAGAATTCCCCCATGTGCGACACATCGAAAACCCCTACACCATTGCGGACAGTTTCATGTTCGACATTTACCCCTTCGTACTGAATGGGCATGTTGTACCCTGCAAAGGGGACCATTTTGGCCCCGAGGGCTTCGTGAAATTTTGTAAACGCTGTATTCTTCATGAAATATTTGGTTTGTTGTTTCGGTTTATCATTAAATCTCTGATCGTTGGATGATGCATTGAGCCGGCAAGCCGGTCATTGGTCAGCCGGTTTCCCCTTTTCTGAGGGTTTAATCGTAGCAAAAGTAACAAAAAAGGGTGTTCATCGTCGCACCTCCAGAAAACAGATACGATTCCATATATTTGCTGAACCACAATCCAATCATTATGAAACACCGACAAATTCCAGGGCTGATAATTGCAATATTTTTCATTGCATCTGCGGTTTCCCTCTTTGCTCAGCCCCCATGCAGGGTTGATCAGCAGATGCTGAAGCAGCACGTTTATTATCTCGCAAGCGATTCACTGGAGGGGAGAAACACCGGAGAACCGGGTCAAAAGGCTGCAGCATCCTATATTGCACAGGCATTCAGTGAGATTGGGCTGCAACCTCTTGCTGACGGGGATTTTTATCAGCGGTTTTGCCTGTACTCCAACTCCCAGCCCAGGTTATCATTCAAAGGCCCGGCGCGAATGGTTACCGCAGTGGTGTCCCATTTTCAGGTACCGGACACTTGTTCCATCTATTACATGGGGAAAAGTACAAGAGTGCCCGGTGACCTGATGGGAAGACGGGATGTTTTCCTGATGATCAGACCGGAAGGGTTGAAGGACGCGCGCAGGATGATTGGCCGCCTTGCAGCTCAGGGCAATCACAGCATCATTGTCATTATGGAAAGCGGTTCCATCCGTGGTGCAGTCAGGAAAAAAGAGGCCACAGACAGGAGCCTGAGAGTCAAACCGGAAAGTGATCCCGGAAAACTCAGCAGGCTCACCAGCGGCATTGACACTTTTGGCATCGCATTCATGAGTCCTGCACAGGTAAGGCTACTCACCGGCTACAACCTGCCGTACGAAGAATTCGACAAGCAGGTAAAGAAGCACCGGACTGCTATCTCCCTGAATCTTCGGGTGCCATGTGAATTTCAGGAAGCTAAGGTTGATTCTGTTCAGACTGAAAACATTGCCGGAATGCTGAAAGGGATGGAAGGAGCCGATGAGTACATCGTGCTGACAGCACATTACGATCATGTTGGCAAGGAGGGGGGCAAAATACATCCTGGTGCGGATGACAACGCATCGGGCACTGCAGCCTTGATGGAGATTGCCAGAATACTGTCATGCGAGGTTGAACAAGGGCTCCAACTGAAAAGATCAGTGATTTTTGCAGCCCTGTCTGCCGAAGAGCTGGGGTTGCTCGGGGCAGAATATTTTGTTGAAAGCCCTGAATTTGAGGGGAAGAACACAATGCTGAATATGAATATGGATATGATCGGCCGAAGCATCAAATATCCCATGATCAAGGCGCTGATCTACCAGGAGACCGGCAATTATACTGAAGACACTATCCAGCGGGAGGCTTATGTGTACCTGCTGAACAAGGGAAAAAAGACCCGGAAATATGTTCGGATCAGCAAGGCGTCTGCCCGGCAGTTTGATGGGTTTAAAATTGACAGGACGCCGGGATTACTGGAGAGGCTGACATTCAAGATGAGTTCGGATCACCGGAAGTTTCACCAGAAAGGGATCCCGATCATGGTATGGTTCACCGGGCTTCATCCGGATTACCATACACCACGCGATACCAGGGATAAGATCGATTATGTGAATCTCACCAGGGTTACCCGGATAATCACTGAAACAACGCGTGAAATCCTCATCCGGTAAGGGGGTAAAAAAAAAGACCCCGGAAACCGAAGTCTTCTTCTCCTCCAGTTGGAGCAGAGCCACATTTTCACATGGCCCGCTCCTTCTGAAAGTGTAAAACCAATTAATTTACTGAAAATTAAAGAACTGAAAAATATGTCTGGGAAGACGGGTTCAAAAGGAAGGCTGTGACCGAAATCACAGCCAAAAGAAAAAATTATTCAGTAACTTCTTCAACAACTTCTTCAGTAACTTCTTCTTCTAATACTTCTACTTCAATAGGTTGTTCAACAGCTACAGTGTCCATTGCATCACCTTCTTCGGTAGTTTTGGTACCACAAGAAACAAAACCCATTGTAAAAATAGCAGCAAGTGCCAGTGTCAGGAATACCTTTTTCATTGTAAAATTGTGTTTTGGTTAAACGTTTAAGAAAACTTTGTTCACTCGTTGATTGATGATCCTTGAAAAGGTAACCCGAAAAAATCCCTAATTTTGAAAAAAAATTCTAAGGTTACTTTTTAACACTATATCAATTAATATAGCCGGATGAATGACGTGAGGGCACAAAAGCAGGATGAAATTATCCTCGAGCAGCTTCGGTTGGGGGATAATGGTGTGGTTAGGAGGATTTACAGGGCCAATTTCCCGTCTGTGCACCATTTTGTGACAAGCAACAGCGGGGATAGGGAGGAAGCGGCTGAAATCTACCAGCAGGCGTTTATCATTTTGCTGGAAAAGTTACAGGACGCTGATTTCAGGTTAAATTCCTCCATCGGAACTTTTCTCTTCGCTGTGTCCCGCAATCTCTGGCTGGCAAACCTGAAAGAACGCAGGCGTTTCGTCCATGGAGCCAACGATGGATTGGACATGATCGAGGCAGCACAGGAGGATATTTCAGGGCTGATAGCCAGGGAACGTGAATATGACATGATGGAATTGAGCCTGAACCTGATTGGGGAACCATGCAGGTCCTTAATTAAGGCTTTTTACCATGAAATGAAAAGTATGGAGGAGATTGCAGTGTTAATGGGTTATACCAATG
>JAWOGX010000246.1:0-10533 GCA_046496455.1 Bacteroidales bacterium
CCGGATGAGTTCAATGTTCGGGCTGATCAGGAAGAAATCGATCAGTGTAGTGCCAGTTTCCCCCCTGGTATACGATGTACTTACATCCCTGTTGGTAGGTACTTTCGGATCCCACACCCACTGCCACTGTGGCGGGATGAACCCCTCTTCCAGACCATGCCGGATGGTAAAAACTGAATCATTAGGGATGAGCGCCGGATCGAATCCCGGAGGGTTCATGTTCCAGTCTCCCCCGGCGATCACATAGTTACCGAGTTCATACTCCCGAGTGATGATTTCCCGGATTGCGCCAACCTCCTGGCGACGCAGCTCGCCGGTATCGTCGAATGCGGAGTTGTGGAGGTTGATCAGTACAAGTTCTTTGCCTTTTGGCAGTGGATAACGGCTGATGAGCAGGCACCTGTCAAGCATAAAGAGCCTTTTGGGCCAACCGAAACTACCGGGAAGGGAGACCCTTTCTGCCAAAGCCGGGGCAACCTTACCCATGGTCATGATCCCGGAATGTACCTTACCCATGGGGCGTCCCAGCGGGACGGGCACGAATTTCACCTGGTAGTTGGTGGCAAACAGCGAGCAATAACCCGGGAAGAGCGAGCTGATCATATCTGTCTGGTCAGCATGGTAACTCCGTTTGGCAACCCGGTCCACCTCCTGGAGGAGAATGAAATCCGCATCCTGTTGTTGTCGCAACCAGGCCATAATCCCCTGCTTGCAAACCTGGAAATACCGCTCCTCAGGCCTTACACGTTTCCCACCGTCGTAAAAGAAGTCCATCTCACTCCCAAGGCCGGCATATCCCAGGTTCCAGATCAGCACCGACAGGGTGTCCGGCAAAACCTCACTTTCGGAAACCCCTTCACATTCCAGCACCTCCGAAGGAGCGGGACGGTAATCATTCACGGTGGCATCAACAATAAGGTATCCCACTACCAGTAAGATGATCAGGAGAATGATGCCGGGGAAAAGTTTCAGAATCCTCTTCATAGCAAGATGCATATAGAGTGCTAAGGTAAGCACAATTGGACCCCTGCTGTCACAAAACCTGTTATAAAATTGCTACATTTGTCATCAAAATCAGAAAAGATATGCCACTATTAGGATCGATCATCAAAAAAGCCATTGAGTTCAGAGGCATCAAACCGTTGGAGATCGTAAAAGTGAGAAGGAGGGGGACTGCTTACGGCCAGCAAGTGAAGATGCTCGAGAAGCTGTTGAAAAAGAGTATCAATACTGCATTCGGAGATCATTACAACTTCGGTAAACTCCTCGACAGCAAAGATCTGGTGGCTGCATTTCAGCAGACCGTTCCGGTGCACGACTACAATTCCATCTTTAGCCACTGGTGGTACCGGCAGCTCAATGGTGAATCCTTTGTCACCTGGCCGGGCAAGGTGAGGTATTATGCCCTCAGTTCCGGGACTTCAGAAGCCAGTTCCAAGTATATCCCGGTAACCCCCGATATGATCAGGGCCATAAGGAGAACCAGCATACGTCAACTGGTGTCGCTGGCCAATTACAATTTCCCCAGGGACTTTTATGAGAAAGGGATCCTGATGCTTGGCGGATCCACCCACCTCCAGTTCAATGGCACTTATTACGAAGGGGACCTCTCCGGGATCAACACCGCGAAAATCCCTTTCTGGTTTCAGCATTTTTATAAACCGGGCAAACGCATTTCCCGCGAGAGGGATTGGAATACCAAGCTTGAAGAGATCATCCGGAAGGCACCCGAATGGGATATCGGATCCATTGTAGGTGTCCCGGCATGGTATCAGATTCTCCTTGAGATGATCATAAAGCGTTACAATCTCAGCAATATTCACGATATCTGGCCAAACCTCCGTGTGTTCTGCCACGGTGGGGTCGCCTTTGGTCCCTATAAGAACGGGTTTGAAAAACTTCTGGGGAAACCGATCACTTACATTGAGACCTACCTCGCTTCCGAAGGTTTCATTGCTTACCAGAACCGCCCCGATTCCCAGGGTATGCAACTGGTGCTCGACAATGGCCTGTTCTATGAATTTGTGCCATTCAACAGTCAGAATTTCGATGAGGAAAATAAAATCGTTAAAAACCCCGTTGCTTTAACCCTTGATCAGGTCGAAGAGGGGAAAGAGTATGCACTGCTTCTCTCCTCAGTATCCGGTGCCTGGCGTTACCTCATCGGTGACACCATCCGGTTTACCAATCTGAGCATGAGTGA
This sequence comes from Bacteroidales bacterium, assembly GCA_046496455.1. GTDB lineage: Bacteria > Bacteroidota > Bacteroidia > Bacteroidales > SKPS01 > SKPS01. Next base: position 2,204 of record JAWOGX010000246.1, read on the forward strand.
AATCATCATCACCGGCCGCACGAGGCATTTCCTGAACCTGTGCGGTGAACATTTATCGCAGGAGAATATGAACCGGGCTGTTGAAATGCTGGAAAACCAGGAGAACATACACATCAGGGAATTCACTGTGGCCGGGATCCGTCACGGGTCGATGTTTGCCCACAAGTGGTTCATTGGTACCGATGACCCGGTCACCCCTGAGACAGCTGCCAGAAGGATAGATGAGAATCTGAAAAAGCTGAACGATGACTACCGGGTTGAGCGCATTGCCGCGATCCGGGACGTGATCGTTGAGGTGTTGCCGATCAGGGCATTTTACGACTGGATGGAGGTTCAGGGGAAGATCGGCTCACAGAACAAATTCCCCAGGGTGATGAAGAATCAGCAGTATGAGCAGTGGGAAGAGCATGTGAACAAGTATAAGCGTTAATACCATCATCCATGGCAAAGCTGTTCCTCCAGGGGGTAATCCTGGGCCTGGTCATCTCCATAACCATAGGCCCTGCCTTTTTTGCCATTATCCAGACCGGGATCGCCCGTGGATTCAGGTCTGGCGTTCTTCTTGCCCTTGGAATCGTTATCAGTGACCTCACCCTTATCCTTCTCGCTTACCTCGGTGCCTATACCCTGTTCGATGCCAAAGGCGACAGCGTCTATAATCTTTACCTTGGCATCGGGGGTGGGGCACTGCTTATCGCTTTCGGGGCAGTCACCTTTACCAGGAAACCGGACGCCTTCAAACGACGAAACCCGAAATACAATACCTCGTTGAAGGAACCCAGTAGCCTTACCTTTGTCCTGAAGGGGTATTTTATGAATATTGTCAACCCTTTCCTGATCCTCTTCTGGTTTGCCGCAATGAGCTGGGTCAGGCAGAATGCCCCGCAAGGCCAACTCCTTAATTATGCTGTCACTTTCTTCTCAGGAACACTCATTGTCGTCTTCCTGATGGATCTGCTGAAAAGCTTCATCGGTAATAAAATTAAAAGATACCTCACCATAAGGCTTTTGTTCTGGATCAATAAAATTGTTGGAATTACGCTGGTTGTTTTTGGTATCGCATTGATTCTGAAGTCAGTATGGAATTTTCTTTAATGAAGGACCCAATCACTATAAATACAGACCCTATTGAGCAATCCGAAAAAACAGAGGAAAGACTTTCTTAAACTCCCCACCTATCCCGGAGGGAAAAAAGCTTTTAACACCTTCATCCAGGAAAATCTGAAATATCCTGAAGAAGCCCTCAAACACAATATTGAAGGTGATGTGCTGGTAACCTATGAGGTAACCGACAACGGAGAGGTGCTCAACGCATCCCTGAAGCATGGCATTGGCTATGGTTGCGATGAAGAGGCTTTGCGGCTGATTTCGGAGTTGAAGTTCGGGAAGACCACAAATCGGGGCATGCGTGTCAGAAGCCGGTTTACCACAAGGATTCCTTTCCGGATCAAGAAGAAACCGGTGAAGCAAACCACCATTGCTTACCACCAGCCGGAAAAGAAAGCAGCAACTCAGCAGCCGGCAACTGTGCCAAAACCGAAAAGCGGCAATACCATTACGTGGCAAATCAACATCAATAAAGGAACTGAATGATGACAAGCAGGAAACAAAGGTCAAACCGGATCAGGGCTGGCGTGTTCCTGCTGCTTTTTGTCATATTGGGGTTCTGGCTCTGGAATCGTTACTGGTCTCAACCCCGTCAGGCCAATGTGGTGGTGTATGCAGATGCCCTTGAACGCACCAGGGCCCATTATGGGAATGAGGTGGAAATATTTGCCGCAGAGTTCGGGCTTCCGTCCTCCTATCTGCTGGCCCTCATTGTCCTGGAATCGTCAGGGCGCCGTATCATTCCTCCCCGTTTCGAACCCCATGTGTATGAGCGGCTGAAGGAGGTGCAACAGGGTAAGCGCTCTTCCTATGAACACGTCACCCCGGCTCACCTTGCCGATGCCACCGATGATGCCCTGAAGAATCTCGCTTCATCCTGGGGTCCTTTTCAGCTGATGGGGTACAAATGTCTCCTGCTCGGTATCAGGGTGCGGGACATCCGTGGTAATGATGCGATCTACTGGGGGATAAAATGGATCGACATGACGTATGGCAAAGAGCTGAAAGAGGGGAACTTCAAAGATGCTTTCCATATGCACAATACGGGCAGGAAATATCCCCGTATCGGGAAGCCCTTTACCCACGATCCTGCTTATGTAGAGAGGGGTCTGAAATATATGCAGAGTTTTGAAAACACACAGCGGGCCCCTGCCACTGCAGAGACCCGCTGATGCTATGCAGCATTGCTGTTGCTATTTCTTGTCCAGTTCCCCGAAAACCTTCTTCAGGATGTCATTTACCCTGGCTGCCGGATTCTCGCGGATTTTCTTCTCCTCTTCACCGATCCGTACAAAAAGCGCATTGATGGAGCGGTCGGTCACATACTTCGGTAAATCGGTGGTGACAGGGGTAACCCCGGGTACCTTGTTGTAGGCCGATGCCACGTTGTTCCAGGCCTGGGTCACTTTCACCTTGTTGTCCAGCACATTTTTCACCCTGGGCTGAAAAGCATTGAAGAGAGCCCCGGAGGTCTTACTGCGGAAATATTGCGTTGCGGCATTATCCCCGCCGAACAGGATGTTCCGGCCGTCGGCAATGGTCATGGAAGTGATCGCATTCACAAAGATGGGGGTTGCCTCTTTCACTGCTTCCTCCGCGCCGCGGTTCAGCTTTTCGATGAAATCATCAACCAGGCTGTTCATCCCCAGCGCCCGTAGCGTCGTTTCAACTTTTTTAACCTCCGGAGGGAACGGAATCTTAAATTGGGCATTCCTGAAGAAGCCATCCTTTACGCTGAGTGTGCTGACAGCATTGCTGGTGCCAACTTTAAGGGCTTCCTTCAACCCTGAAACTATCTGGGAGTCGGTTACCCCACCCTGGGTGGTCTGTTTTGCCGCCTGCTCCAAACCGTATTTCAATACGTCGCAGCCTGCCAGCATCACCATCATCCCGATCATAATCATCAGTGGTATTCTTTTCATGTCATTTATTATTTTTGTTGATGTTCTCCCTCTTTGCAAAGTTAAACATAAAAACAAACATCGGTCCGTCGCTCCTTATCAACAAAAATTGTAAGTTTGTGCTTGAAAAACCAAAGTGAACAACCCTATGACCCAGGAAACCGTTCAGTGTTTTGATAAAGCCAGGGCTTTGATGTCTCAGGCAGTGGAGCATCTCGACAAGGAGTTTCACAAAATCAGGGCAGGAAAAGCGCATCCGCAGATGCTTGACAGCGTGAAGGTAGAGAGCTATGGCTCTCTGATGCCAATCAACCAGGTGGCCAGCATCAACACCCCGGATGCCCGTTCAATCCTGGTGCAGCCCTGGGACAAGAATCTGATTGGCCCGATCGAAAAGGCCATTATGGCAGCGAATCTCGGCTTCAACCCCCAGAACGACGGCATTACCATCAGGATCAATGTGCCCGAACTCACCGGGGAACGCAGGAAAGATATGGTTAAGCTGGCCAAAAATGAGATGGAAAATGCCAAGATATCCATCCGCAACGCACGCCGGATTGCCATTGAAGAGGGAAAGAAACTTGAGAAGGAAGGAATTCCGGAAGATGCCTGCAAAAAGCTGAGCGCCGATGTGCAGAAGTTGCACGACGATTACATCAAACAGGTGGATGAACTCTTCAACGCCAAAGAGAAGGAGATCATGACCGTCTGACGGCAGGTTCCTTTCCGTTTTATTTATGCTGATGTTCGCGGCAGCAGGTCAGTGAAGGGTGAGCCCCTCGCTGCAGTTGGTGCAGATTGGGATGGTGCTGCGCCGGCTAAACAGTTTTTTCCTGAAGCTCCGGTATTTTTTCCCTTTCCAGATGGCCGTGAAGGGGTCGCTTTGCAGCGACCCCATGGCAAAGGTTGCATCTTTGTCGTAACAACAGGGTACTACCATACCATCCCAGGTGATTACTGTTGAAAACCATGCCCTTCTGCAATAATTGGGAAGTTTGCTTTTCAGGGTGCAGGTGCCGTCCGGATGCTTCCGGTAACGGCTGTAGCGATCTGTTTCGGGGATCAGGGGACTGCCCTCCCGGAAGTTGTAAATCTGTGCCGACTTGAAAGCGATGGCATCAACGCCGTGAAGCTTCATCAGCCTTCTCACCTCCCCAAGCTGATGCTCATTGGTCCGAAGCACCAGGAACTGCACCTCCAGGTGAGGGGTTCTCGATCCCAGCTCCCGTTTCATGGCTGCAAGCCTTCTTATCCCTTCCAGCACACGGTTCAGGTCGCCACCGCGCCGGTATTGTTCATAGGTCTCCTGATCCATCCCATCAAGGGAAACAACCAGCCGGTGCAAACCCGATGCGATAATCCCCCTGCAATGGTCGTCATCCAGGTAATGGCCGTTGGTGGAGGTCATGGTGTACATTTTTTTGGCCCTGGCCATCTTCACCAGGTCGAAAAATCCAGGGTGAAGCATCGGTTCTCCCTGAAAATAGAGATTGAGCCATAGCACCTGGTGTTGCAGTGAAGAAAGCCAGGTGTTAAAGACTTCAGGATCAATATTGCCTGTGGGCCTGGTGAACTGCCGCAAACCCGACGGGCATTCGGGGCACCTGAGATTACAGCGTGTGGTTGGCTCTGCAGAGATTGCCGCAGGACCGGCAGGAACCAGAATCCAGCGGGTATACCTTGCTATCCCGAAAGTAAGCCAAAGGGAAATCAGGTTCAGAGCACGCCTCAGGGTAAGGCATCTCAGCAATGCCAGCGCATCATGGTATTGCGAACGCCACCGCCGCATCACGATAACCTTCGGGTGATCCTTCGGACAAACTCAGATCGTGAGAGGAACTCCCGGGCAATGATCCTCAGCACAGTATATCCGGGGATGGCCAGGATCATTCCGGGTATCCCGGCGAGGCTCCCCGCCATCAGGATCACGATGAAGATTTCAATAGGGTGCGCCAGCACGCTGTTGGAGTAAATCACAGGCTGCAACACCAGGTTGTCGATGAGGTTACACACGATAAACACACCAATGATACCGCCCACCATCGGAATAAGCTGGGTGTACAGGTCAGCCCCAAGGTTGGTCGTGGCTACCAGCAAAGCCCCTATTGTGCCCCCTATGATCGGGCCAAGGTATGGGATCACGTTCATCATCCCCCCAAGGAATCCTACCAGAAAGGCATTCTCAATACCAATGATCAGTCCTCCCGTGGTAAGCAGCGTCACCATCGAGATCAGTTCCAGGCCCAACCCTAAAAAGTACCGGGTCAACAGGCGCTTGCTCTTGTAAAGGATGTTTACCGCCTCTTCCTTGTATTTTGAGGGAATGAAAAGCAGAATCCCGTTGAAAAACAGTTTATCCTCCTTCAGGAAAAAATAGGTCATGAATAAAATGGCAAATACCCCTACAAACAACAATCCTGCAATGCTCATCGCCTTCTGCATCAGTACCGAAACATCAATATAATTCATCACCTGCACCACAAACTCACTCACGGTCTGGTCTATCGTTTCCCCCTCCTTCAACACGCCATACTTCACAAGTTGCTCTTCCAGCTGCGATAACGGTTCATCGTAGGTCAACGCAACTTCATCCACATCGATCTTTGAGATCACCTTGGCCTGCTTCACCACAATAGGCACCACGACAGATACAATGGTGGTGAGTATGCCCACGATCACCAGCAAGGCAATCAGGGCATTGACGCTGTGTGGAATCCTGAAACGTCCGATCCTGATCCTGTCAAGCCATACCACAATCGGGTGCCCCATAACGGAAAGAATCCCGGCAATGAAAAAGAAGGATACAATATCAAAAAAGTACCAGATAGCTGCACCCAATACGGCAAGAATCGCCAGGGTGATGATGATCTTCTTGAAACTGGGCAGTTGCAGTCCCTGTTCTTCGGTGTTATCTTGATTGGTCATTGATCCACTTTTTTAATTCCTGTCTTGTTGAATCAAAATCGAATACAGAATAGAGTGATTCAGCATTTTCGATATCTGATAACTGATGATAATATTGCTTGCATACCTGCAGCTTGCTTCGCTCAAAATCAAATTGCCTGAGGATTCCGCTGAGCTGTTCCGAGGTTAAAGATACATCTTTCAGCGCTCCTTGCAGATATTGAACCTTATCCTCTTCGAATTTCAGGGAGGTCAGGTTTGAGATCACCGACTGCAGCTGCTGCGGGGTCAGGACCTCAGTCGTTTGGGGCACGGCAGCGGCCGCTCCTGTGCTGTCTGTGCCCGGAGTCCTAATCACTTTGGTGGTTGTTACAACCGGGGTGTCCTGTCTTTGAATACGCTGGGCACTGTCCCTGGAGAACTGGTATTCAGCAGAAATCCGGATGGGTGCGGTGTTCGTATCCTGCGGCGTTTCACGGATCTCCCCTTCAGTTCCGATGGGTTCGGGAATGGGGAGTGTTTCAAGGTATTTTAAACTGAAGGAGGGTTGATGGCTTTTGGGTACCGGAGATTCCTCACCGGAAAAGAGGGCTCTGAGTTTTGCAAAAAACCCGCTGCTCATCAGCGCCTGGTGTACGTCAGTTTCTGCTACGCGGTAAACCAGTCTGCTCCCGATGGCAGGGGTGATGGTGTCAGTGATGGAACCCAGTGCAGTGTCGCGAAAGGTGATGGTGATCGTAACAGGTTTTGTGCCCAGGGGCAGTACGGTTCTTGTTACGGGGTCACCGGGGAGCATTTCACTCCCGAGGGTAATGGTGAATGGTTGGTTCCTCTTCCCGATGATCTCCAGCTCCGAGGTCTGGGCAACTACGCCACCTTGACCAGCCAGGGTGATTACCAGCACCAGGAAAAGTTGCAGGTGGTTTTTTATTTGTTTGAATTTCAATACTTTATTTGGCTTAACCGATGACTTCATATCGATGCATATCTTGTTTGATGAAAATAAACAGGAGGATGGTGAAACCCCACAGGGAGGAGCCTCCATAGCTCATGAAGGGGAGAGGAATACCGATGACCGGCGCCAGGCCAATGGTCATACCAATATTCACGATAAAATGGAAGAAAAAGATGGATGCAACAGCATATCCGTACACCAGGCTGAAACGGGATCGCTGAAGTTCTGCCCGTGCGATGATCCTTGACATCAGCAATAAGAAAAGCGTAATGACCGTAAGGCTGCCCAGGAATCCCCACTCTTCGCCCACGGTGCAGAAAATAAAATCGGTGTCCTGCTCCGGGATGAAGTTCATCTTGGTCTGGGTCCCTTTCAGATAACCCTTTCCCGCAAACCCGCCGGAACCAATGGCCACTTTCGACTGGTAAAAGTTATATCCCACGTTTTTAATATCCCTGTCAACACCTTTCAGATTTGAAAGATAGACTTCAATACGCTCTTTCTGGTGAGGTTTTAATCCGCGGGAATAGAAGTAATCCACCGTAAAGACCAAAACAATCGAGATGATGGCGATGGTGAAAACCACAATCATCTCCTTCATCCTGCCTTTGAGATAGATGGCAAGACCGGTCGCAACAAGCAGGATGACCAGTGTCAGTATGATGTCTGAAAACAACATGGCCAGCATAAAGAGGATGATGAGGTAGATGGATCCAAACAGCACATAGCGGTTAAGCCCGAATCTGTATAGCACGAGTATGAAGGAGGTGAGAACGATGGCCGATCCCATATCGGGTTGCAGAATGATGAGCAGCATGGGGAATACAATGATGCCTGCAATGGTAAGGAGCGACTTTCGTGAAGTGAGGTCGAAATTGAGTGTACTCATTATTCTGGCCAGCGCCAATGCCGTTGCCAGTTTTGCAAACTCTGAGGGTTGCAGCAGAAAGCCGCCGATCTGAAACCAGCTTTTTGAATTATTCACTTCTTTCCCGAAAAACAGTACGGCCACCAGGGCAACCATGACACCGGTATAGATCAGAAATGAGAGGGGTGGTATCGCCCGCGCATCAATCAGGAGCAGCATGATGGCAATGAACATAGCCAGTCCGATCCAAATGAGCTGCTTGCCATATCGTTCCGAAAAGTCAAAGACGTTTTGTATTTCATCTTTGTTGCCGGAAGAATAAATATTCAGCCACCCGATGATGACCAGGAGCAACCACAGGATCACCATCACCCAGTCGATGTTGGTGAAGAGTCCGCGGTGCCGTGTGGAGGTGTTTGCCATGGTCAGTTTGATCTTTTCATCAGGTTTCCGCTCTTCATCCGGGCTTCCACTTCCGGCCGTTTCACTTCCCGGTTGATATACTTCTCGATCATAAGGCTTGCGATAGGGGAGGCCCAGGTAGAGCCATACCCTGCATTTTCAACAATCACCGCAATGGCAATTGTGGGGTTTT
>JAWOGX010000255.1:0-9037 GCA_046496455.1 Bacteroidales bacterium
CTCGGCAATGAAGCGGATAATATCATGGAGCGGGGAGTGGTCGAACCAGGAGAGGGTGATGGAGCGGTATGCTGCTTCATCGTCAGCGAGTTCCCGGATCACTTCCATCTCGGTGCGGGCGTGGGACAGCATATCAACGAAATTGTAGACGATTACGTTCAGCTGGTTTCCCGACAGGTTGCTCATGGTCTCTGCGAGTCTTTTCCCAGCCTGAAGATTCAATATCTTGTGATAACTGTATTTTATGTTGATACCGAACCGCTTCAGGTTTTCACCCAACAACTCCGATTCAAACTGGTTTTTGGTACCTTCCTCATGCTCGTGGATCCAGAACTTCGGATATTTCTTTTCGATTTCCGAAGGCATCAGTCCGGAAAAGAGTGCATTTCGGGCATATTGTGTAGCGGTGGGGATTATGCTGTAATACATGTCATCCTTTTCAACCCGGAAATAATGAGACAGCAGAGGTTGCAATGCTTTCCACTGGTCATACCTCAGGTTGTCAATGACGACCAGATATACCTGTTCCTGCCCTTGCAGCAGGGGGAACAACTTCTGACGAAGCAGGGTATGCGACAATACCGGGGGCGTTGCACTCTTTCCGCCGATCCAGTCACGGTAGTTCCGGATGTAATATCTTGAGAAAACCGCATTGGCTTCACTCTTCTGCATCTGCAGGATGTCGGTGATGCCGGCATCCTCATTTTTTTCCAGTTCGATTTCGTAATAGCAAAGCTTGCGGTAGATTTCGACCCACTCTTCGGGGGTGAGGTTGATCGAAATCTGTGAACCAATGGACCTGAAATCCTGCTGATAAACCTGGCTGCTCTTTTCACTGATCAGTTTCCTGTTTTCCAGGTTTTTCTTCAGGCTGAGCAGGATCTGGTTCGGATTCACCGGTTTGATGAGGTAATCGGAGATCTTTGACCCAATGGCCTCCTCCATTATGGTCTCCTCTTCACTCTTGGTAATCATCACTACCGGTAGTTGTGGCTGGAGGGACTTAATGGCTGACAGGGCTTCGAGGCCTGACATTCCCGGCATGTTTTCATCCAGGAAGACAATGTCGTAGTTGGCTTTCCCGATCATTTCCACGGCATCACTGCCGTTGTTGCTGGTGTCAACGTGATATCCTTTCGATTCAAGAAAGATGATATGGGGTTTTAGCATGTTGATTTCATCATCAGCCCAGAGTATTCTTATTTTTTCCATTTGCGCTAACTGTTTTTTTCCGTCATTTGTAATCAGTATACAAAATTACGAAAAGTGCTGACAACGAAGCGGAAAATCATCAACGATCCGGTGCACGGGTTTATTACCGTGAGTGGTGGGATTGTATTTGAGATTATTGATTCAGCATGGTTTCAGAGGTTAAGGAGGATCAAGCAGCTGGGATTGACCCACCTTGTGTATCCCGGTGCGCTTCACACCCGGTTTCATCATGCCCTGGGTGCCATGCATCTGATGCGGGAGGCGATTGAGACTTTGCGCAGCAAAGGTCATACGATCACAACGGAGGAGGAAGAGGGGGCATTGTTTGCCATTTTACTGCATGATATGGGGCATGGACCTTTTTCCCATGCCCTTGAGTATACCCTGGTTGAAGGGGTGAGCCACGAAGCAATCTCACTGCTGTTCATGGAGAGGCTGAATGCAAAGTATCACGGTGCACTTGATATTGCCATTGAGATATTCAGGGGAACATACCCCAAATCATTCCTGCACCAGCTTGTTTCGGGCCAGCTTGATGTTGACAGGCTCGATTACCTGAAGCGCGACAGCTTCTTCACCGGGGTGTCAGAAGGGGTTATCGGCACTGAAAGGATCATTAAAATGCTGAATGTGGTGGATGACCAGCTTGTGATTGAGCAGAAGGGAATCTACTCCGTTGAGAAATTTCTCCTGGCAAGGAGGCTGATGTACTGGCAGGTGTATCTTCATAAGACTGTTCTGGCAGCCGAGAGTATGCTGATTCAGATTCTGCGCCGTGCACGTGATCTTGCCCGCAATGGCGGACAACTTTTTGCCACGCCACCCCTGGCAAGGTTTCTCCGTGGTGACATGGACGGGAAAACCCTGGCTGATCCGGGGGTGCTTGAGTGTTTTGCACTGTTGGATGATTTTGACCTGATCACTTCAGTAAAAACCTGGGCAGAACACCCTGATCCGGTTCTGAGCAAACTGGCCGGCATGCTGATTTCGAGGTCGCTGTTCCGCTGTGAGCTTCAGCATGACCCTTTCCCCCGGCAATTTACCGATACCAAGGTCAGAATTGCGATGCAACAGCTGGATTGCACCGCAGAGGAAGCGTTGTTTTTTGTGTATACCGATATTACCACCAACAGTGCGTATACCCCCGATTCCGGTCCGATCATGATTCTGATGAAAGATGGTTCGGTGAAGAGCCTTTCCGAAGTTTCGGACCAGCTCGATATTTCATACCATTCGCAGATGGTCTCAAAACACTATTGCTGCTATCCAAAGGGAAAGGATTAACTATCAGTAAATCAATACAAAAAAGCCAAATTGCAAGCAAGGCTCTGTTTCAGGAATTATTGCTAAATTGCGCCCTGAAACTAAGCCACAAAGCATGAAATTCACTGCCCGGCAGATCGCGGACCTGATCGGAGGTCATGTTGACGGGAATCCCGAAGCAGAGGTGTCTGCGATAGGGAAGATCGAGAGCGCAACACCAGGATCACTGGCCTTTCTGGCCAATCCAAAATACACAGGTTTTATATACACCACAGGTGCATCCATTGTGCTGGTACGAAAGGATTTCGTTCCGGAGCAACCGGTGGATGCAACCCTTATCCGTGTCGAAGATCCTTATGTGGCTTTTGCAACACTGCTGGAGTTTTACCAGCAGGCCAGGATGAGCGGCCATGGGATTTCACCGATGGCATCCATTCATGATACAGCTGTGATCGGAGAGGATGTATATATCGGGGAATTTGCCGTCATCGGGGCGCGTGCCGTCATCGGAAAGGGATCCAGGATTTATCCCCAGGTTTATATCGGGGATGATACGATAGTTGGGGAGAACACCTTACTGTATGCCGGTGTGAAGATTTATCACGATTGCAGGATTGGCAGCCATTGTATCCTCCATTCGGGAGTCGTTGTCGGCGCTGACGGCTTCGGGTTTGCGGTTCAGACGGATCATTCGTATAAGAAAGTGCCCCAGACCGGAAATGTGATACTGGAAGATTACTGCGAGATTGGTGCAAACACCACCATTGACCGTGCAACACTGGGCTCCACGATTGTAAGAAAAGGGGTGAAGCTTGATAACCTTGTTCAGGTAGCCCATAATGTGGAGATCGGTGAGGATACCGTGATCGCTGCCCTGACAGGGATATCGGGTTCTACAAAGTTGGGTGGCCGGTGTATGATCGCCGGTCAGGTTGGCTTTGTAGGGCATATTGAGGTTGCTGATGAAGTCAAGATCGGAGCGCAGTCGGGAGTGACAGGAAGCATCCGGGAAAAGGGTGCCGTGGTTCTGGGTTCCCCGGCCGTTGACGCCAGCCTCTACAAACGCATGCTGGTTTGGTTCAGAAAGCTGCCTGATCTTGCTGTCCGTTTGCAGGAGTTGGAGAAAAAACTTTGACATGTCGTAACCTTTCGGGTTGTTCAAGCATCTCTTTTTATCAAACCATAAGATCATCGATTAAAAAACATAAGATGTCTGTAAAACAAACTACCATTCAGCAAGAGGTTGCGGTTGAAGGGCACGGGCTGCACACGGGGCGTCCGGTAACCATGAAGTTCCTTGCTGCACCGGCAAATCACGGCATATGCTTCAAACGGATTGACCTTGAAGGGACACCGTTGGTCAGGGCACATGTTGACAATGTTGTGGATACCTCCCGTGGAACCACGATCGGGAAAGGGGGTGTCAGGGTGATGACGGTTGAACACGTTATGGCTGCTGCCATGGGAATGGGAATCGATAACCTCCTGATTGAGATCAGCAGTGAAGAACCCCCGATTCTTGACGGAAGTTCAATGCCTTATGTCAACCTCCTTGCTGAAGCCGGCATTGTCAAACTCGAAGCCGAAAGGCAGTTCATTGAGCTGGGACAGGTAATCACCTACAATTCAGAAGACCACAAGACAGAATACATCGCCATTCCTTCTGATCATTTCCATATATCGGTAATGATCGATTATGAAACCAAAGTGCTCGGAACCCAGTATGCTGAGCTTTACAACATCCACAAATTCCGCGAAGAGATTGCTTCGTCCCGCACCTTTGTCTTTCTGCACGAACTGGAGCAGCTAATCGAACATAACCTCGTTAAAGGGGGGGACTTCAGCAATGCGATTGTGTTTGTTGAAGATGTAATACCGGATGACAAGCTGAAGAAGCTTGCGGAATTTTTCAACAAGCCCGATGTGAAGGTGATGGAACAGGGCATCCTGAACAACGTTGATTTGCAGTATTCCAACGAGCCGGCAAGGCATAAGCTGCTGGATGTGATCGGCGACCTGGCCCTGCTGGGCGCCCCGCTGAAGGCCCATGTCATTGCCAAACGCCCGGGCCATCTTGCCAATACCCGTTTCGCAGGGATCATCCACAAACATCATCAGGAAAAAATTGCCTTGATTGGCCCGCCGCAAGTGGACCTGAATGCTGAACCTTTGTTTAATATTGAGCAGATCAAAGCGATATTACCGCACAGACCACCCTTTTTGCTGGTGGACAAAGTCCTTGAGATGTCGGAAACCCACGTGATCGGGATGAAGAATGTGACCATGAATGAGCCATTCTTCGTCGGGCATTTCCCAAAGGAGGCTGTGATGCCGGGTGTGCTTCAGATCGAAGCGCTTGCACAGGCAGGAGGGATTCTGATCCTATCCACCGTACCTGATCCGGAAAATTATATCACCTATTTTCTCAAAGTAGACAATGTCAAGTTCAGGCATAAGGTTGTTCCCGGTGATACACTGGTGTTCAAGAATGTCCTTTTGGAGCCCATTCGCCGGGGGTTGTGCATCATGCGCGGGGAAGCTTATGTGGGGAGTAAGCTGGTGATGGAAGCTACGATGATGGCGCAAATTGTGAAAAAGAGCTAAGCATGAATCAACCACTGGCATACGTACATCCGCAGGCAAAAATTGCTGAAAATACGGTGATTGAACCATTTTCAGTCATACATAAAAATGTTGAGATCGGAGAGGGAACCTGGATTGGCTCCAATGTGACCATAATGGAGGGTGCCCGGATCGGGAAGAACTGCAAGATATTTCCGGGAACGGTGATCAGCGCAGTTCCCCAGGATCTGAAGTTTGCCGGGGAAGAGACCCTGGTCAGGATAGGTGACAACAATACCATCAGGGAATTCGTGACGATCAACCGGGGAACGCGGGCCAACAACGAGACTGTGATAGGCCATGGCAACCTGATTATGGCTTATGTCCACATTGCCCATGATTGCACCATCGGTAACAATTGCATCCTTGCCAATTCAGTCGCGCTGGCAGGCCATATCGAAATCGACGATTATGCCATCGTTGGTGGTATGTCGGCCGTGCATCAGTTTGTCAAGGTGGGCAAGCACGCCATGATCAGCGGCGGCTCGCTGGTGAGGAAGGATGTGCCGCCTTTTGTCAAAGCGGCGAGGGAGCCACTCTCTTATGTGGGTGTCAACTCCATCGGACTCAGGCGCAGGGGGTTCCAGGCAGAAAAAATCAATGAGATCCAGGAGATTTACAGGATTCTTTTCCTACGGAACTATAATGTGAGTCAGGCTTTGCGTTTTATTGAGGCCGAACTTCCGGCCACTCCCGAGCGGGATGAAGTGATTTCATTTATCCATAGCTCAAAAAGGGGTATCATGAAGGGATACTCAAGGACTTCAGGGAACGGGAGTTACTGATCCTGATAGCGTTTCCCCTGCCAGGTGTCCCTGGTTTCCAGCTCTTTTTCAATCAGGACAGGAATCTGTTCGTTCCGGACCATCCCAAATCCGGGTGTCACCTGGTAGCGTGGTGGCACCTCCCCGGCAAACCTCTCCACAACTAGCTGAGGATTGAGCCTTTCCAGGAAGCCGGCCATGAAAGTGATATATTCATCTAGGCTAAAGAGGCTGAAAGCAGAAGGGTCTTGAAGGAAATCTTCTTCAAACCTTGTGTTTTTCAGGATCTGAAGTTGATGAAACTTAACAGTGTCAAGCGGGAGGGATGATATCACCGCAGCACTCTTCAGCATCATCTCCCTGGTCTCCCCCGGAAATCCAAAGATAAAATGGGCCCCGGTGGTGATGCCTCTTTCCCTGGTCATTTTCAGGGCTTTCACTGCCGTGATGAAATCGTGCCCGCGGTTGACACGCTTCAGGGTTTCATCGTATACCGATTCAATCCCGAATTCGACATGGATATGATGATACTGCGACATATCTTCAAGGTGATCGAGAATATCGCTGCTGATGCAGTCGGGCCGTGTTCCGATGACCAGCCCGATGATAGCAGGATGAGCAACCGCCTCAGCATGGAGCTTTTTCAGATGATCGACGTTGCCGTAAGTGTTGGAGTAAGCCTGAAAGTAAGCCAGGTAAGAGACCGCTTTTTTGTATCTCCACCGGTGGAATTCAATACCTTCCTCTATTTGCCGGGTGACGCTTTTCTCAGGGTTGCAGTAGGATGGATTGAAGCCATCGTTGTTGCAGAAATGGCATCCGCCAGTACCCACGGTACCATCGCGGTTCGGGCAGGTGAAGCCAGCATCGATGGTCACTTTCTGGACCCGTTGCCCGAATTTCTGCCTGAAGTACCGGGCGTAGGAATTATATCGGCGTGAATCGCCCCAGGGGTATATCATGAGGGTAAAAGTAACGAAAAAAGCACCCCCGTTCGGAGGTGCTTTTACGTATGAGTCGTAAGAAATTTAATTCACGCTGTTGGTGACTCTTTCCAGCCTCTTGAGGATCGAGAAGATGAAGGCAGCAGAAAGGATGCAGCATACGAGGAAGATACCCCAGAGCATCCAGAGGTCGAGCTTGCCCCAGAACACACTACCCACAAAGAGGAGTTTGTTGCCAATGGCGGTGGCAAGGAGCCATCCACCCTGCATGAGGCCCTGGAACCTCGGTGGGGAGACCTTGGAAACAAAGGAGAGACCCATCGGGCTGAGGAAGAGTTCTGCAATCGTCAGGATCAGGTAACTGCTCATCAACCAGTAAGGCATTACACGCGATGAATCAGGGACCGCTTCGTAGGCTATTTTGCCTGCCTCATCAACGTATTTCAGTTCATGAGGAGAGACAAGATTGAGTGAAGCTACCAGGATCACAACGAAACCGAGGGCTGCAATGATCATCCCGATACCGATTTTCTTGGGTGTGGAGGGCTCAATGTTTTTATTACGGAGCCATGCAAAAACACCCATTACCGGGAAGGTAAGTGCCACAATGAAAAGTGGGTTGAATGACTGGAATACTTCAGGAGCAATCGGGTTCATAGCCTGGTTGCTGCTATAGAAGTAATAGGCCAGGTAGCCAAGGCCGCCGAACATGGCAAGGCCGATGATTTTTTCCGAGATCTTCTTTCTGAGCAACAGGATGAAGAAACCGGCGATAGCACCTATGAAGGCAAGGATCGATTCAAGCTGGAAGAAGAGGTTGGTAAATGGTCCGACCTCCTTCACGGTATAGTCGCGGGCAAATAATGTCATGGTGAGTCCGTTTTGATGGAATGACATCCAGAAGAAGATCACCACAATGAATACGAGACCGAGGGCGATAAGCCTGGGTTTCTCTTCAGACCATGGCATCTGGGCGGCTCTGGATTCAGCGGTCTTGGCCACTTTCTGCTTGTTTGGCAGATATTTGTTGAAAATAATGTAAACCAGCAATGAGAGAATCATGGCACCGGCAGCAATACCAAACGCATAATTGTATCCTTTGGCGAATGCATCGAGGTACGTCTGTGAGAAGGTGGTGAGATCAGCGACAGGAGCTCCTGATACCTTATCGGCAAGCGCCTGGAACCCTTCCAGATCTTTCAACTCTCCACGCTGGAAAGCATGGCTGAGGCCAGGGAGGCTGCCATCGTGTTCGAAGCCCTGGGTGCGGAGGAACCAGTTACGGATTCCGGTTGCCACGAAAGGGGCAAAGAAAGCACCGATGTTGATCCCCATGTAGAAGATCATAAATGCGCTGTCACGTACCTTGGAGTATTTCGGGTCGTCATACATCTGTCCGACCACGGCCTGGAGGTTCCCCTTGAAGAGCCCGTTACCCAGGGCAATGGTGAAGAGCCCGACCAAAGTGATCGTAAGACTCATCCCCGGTACCGCAATGATGGCATAACCACCAAACATAATGATAATCCCAAGAAGAATCACCATTTTGTACTTGCTGGTGGCATCGGCAATAATCCCCCCGACCAGTGCCAGGGCGTAAATGCCAAAGTAGAACCAGCTGTAGTAGCTTCCGGCCTGCTGTTCCGTAAGGCCATATCGTGCCTGGAGGAAAAGCACCAGAATGGCCATCATGGTGTAAAAACCAAATCGCTCTCCCATATTCGAAAAGAAGGCGACCAATAATCCTTTTGGATGTCCTTTTAACATAGTTGTAATTTTGGGTTAGTAATTATATTGACAATCATGTTTTTCAAGCGCCTACAAAAATAGATAAAAAAAAATCTTATCAAAGATTTTCATATTTAGTTTGGTTAATTGAAGTATGTTTGAACCTATTAATTCTGATAATCAAAATGTTATATTTATCTGGACACTCAAATCGAGTTGCTTTACCCATGCATTATGCGCCGCAGGCCTGATCACGCGGGTCATTCCACCTTTGAACCAGAGGTTGAAATTTTTCCTGTTTTTATATTGAAGGAGAAAAGATGTGCGGGTTCCTTTACCATACAGCATTACCATACTGTATGCCCATAAAGCATCAGATTCACGGGAATACACACGGAGGTCGTAATGATCAATGCTGAAAATTGCATGCCTCACCAACATGCGTATTGCCGGCCGTGGATGCTTGTATTCAGTTTCCACGAAAAGATGCCAGCCATCAGCGGG
>JAWOGX010000152.1:0-2914 GCA_046496455.1 Bacteroidales bacterium
GTTGAATGCGAGTACAGCATGCCTTTCACGAGGTTCACCCCCGGTATAGGGAAGCATCAGTTTTGCCACGCTTGCATCATCAAATATCCGCACATCAAATCCCAGTGCCTCACGATACCATTTCCATGCTTCGTACAGGTCGCTGACACCAATCCCTACCTGCTGTATTCCTGCTATTGAATATTTCATAATAAAGGCGAAAGTTTAAAGGCAAAAATAAAAGGTAAAAGTCAAGAGAACAAAGAGCAAAGTTAAATAATATTGGTTCATCTTATACTTACCCGAAGGGCCAGCCTGCGGAAGATGGCAGGGATAAAACGCTTAAACCAGATCATGAGAATCTCGCTGTTCCCGATATAGGTTTCCCACTGATCGCGTTCGATGGCCCTGATATAACGTCTGGCGCATTTTTCGGCAGACATTCCGGAGGCTTGTCCCGGATCCATGATGCCATGCTTCTGGCCTGTACCCAGAATTGCATTCACGGATATATTGGTTCTGATTCTCCCCGGGGATGCCACGGTAGTACGGATCCCCTTGTCGAAATACTCCAACCCTACCGTTTCAAAATATCCTTGCAACGCATGCTTGGAAGCAGCATACGAAGATCTGAGCGGGAATCCGAACTTGCCAACCATACTGCTGGTGACGGCAATATGACCTGATCCCTGCTTCAGCATTGAAGGGAGCAACAACTTTGTAAGGTGAACCTGGCTGAAAAAGTTGACCTCCATGATGTGGCGGTCAACGGCAATGGTGGTCTCTGCCGAATAGCCCCGCTGACTGATGCCGCCATTATTAATGAGAATGTCAACCCCACCGAACTTCTCCAGCACCTCGCGGGCTGCATTCTCAACCTGCACAAAATCACCAAGGTCAAATGGAAGTGCCACCACAACAGTCTGCTCCAAAGGGATCGAAGCACGGATGGCCTCCAGTTCTTCTTTCTCAAGCCCTGAAATAATCAATAAAGCCACTTTGCCTGCAACTTGCTTTGCCATTTCAGCACCAATACCGGAACTTGCCCCGGTAATCCATACCCTTTTCCCATGAAATTTCATGCAATCTTGATTCTGTTCGATTAATACTTCTTTCCCCTCCTCTCCCGGCTTCACTCCGGATGACATCCTCTCCTGTTACACTTCAATTTTCGGCTCCGCCTGGGACAGGCTTAGTCATCCTGGGGCTCCTCGGGTGGTTCGTTGAGCACATCACAGTTTTTGCAATCGAGGCTGCGGTTATACATCTCCATCGCTTTCAGGCTCATACCCATACTGGAGAAGCCTCCATCATGGTAAAGATTCTGCATTGTAACCTTTTTAGTCAGGTCAGAGAACATGGTAATACAGTAGTCAGCGCACTCATCGGCAGTGGCATTGCCCAGTGGTGACATCCGCTCCGTAAAATCAATCAGGTTGTCGATCCCTTTTACACCGCTGCCGGCAGTAGTCAGAGTGGGGGATTGTGATATGGTATTCACCCTTATCTTCTTATCACGGCCATAAATGTATCCAAAGCTCCGCGCGATAGATTCGAGTGCGGCTTTGGCATCTGCCATATCATTGTACCTGAATAAGGTGCGCTGTGCTGCCACATAAGAGAGAGCGACAACCGATCCCCATTCATTGATGGCGTCCATCTTTCGGGCTACCTGCAACATCTTATGAAACGAAAAGGCCGAGATATCCATGGTTTTTATGAAGTAATTGTAATCAAGATCATCATATTTCCGGCCTTTCCGCACATTCAAAGACATACCAATGGAATGGAGCATAAAGTCGATCTTCCCCCCAAGGACATCCATCGTTGTCCTGAACACATTTTCAAGATCAGCAACATTGGTCGCATCGGCAGCAATCACTTGGGCACCTGTTTTTTCTGCAAGTTCATGAATGGTTCCGAAACGTATTGCCGTCTGCGTATTTGAAAGGGTGAAAACGGCCCCCTCTTCGTGCGCCCTTTCTGCAACCTTCCAGGCAATTGATTTGTCGTCCAGTGGCCCGAAGATGATCCCCTTTTTTCCATTGAGTAGTTGATAAGCCATGTTGTAGTTATTGGTTTAATAATATGATCTGAACATGTTTTCCGCACTAATGTTCATACACCGGTTTACCAAGCAGTTGCCTTGCATTGGCCATAGATTCAACCGTTGGATCAGCGTCGCTGAGCATTCTTGCAATAGCCTCCACTCTCTCCTGATCGGACAATTGCACCACATTGGAGATGGTCCTGCCCTGATGGGTAGTCTTGGAAGCCAGGTATTGACAGGATCCTTTGGGAGCGATTTGCGGCAGATGTGTGATGGCAATCACCTGCATGGAATCACCCATCTGCTTCATCAGGTTTCCGGCTTTGCCGGCAATTTCCCCCGAAACTCCTGCATCGATTTCATCAAAGATGATGGTTGGGATGAGTTTACGTGTGGAGAGCACCGACTTAACCGCAAGCATCAACCGGGAGAGTTCTCCACCTGAGGCAATCCTGCCGATGAGTTCCGGCGCCATTCCCCTGTTGGCGCTGAAACGCAGTGTGATCCTGTCCAGTCCATCAGGCCCTGGTTCATTCAGGGGCTCCTGGTCGATTCTGATGTCAGCATCCGGCATACCCAGTTGCGCCAGCAAGCCATGCAAATGCCCTATCAAAGCGGGAATGGCGGATTGCCGGGAAGAGGAAAGCTCCGTGGCAAGAGACATGACCTCTGACCGTAATCGATTCAGCTGCCCCTCCATTGTTTTGATGGCTTCTCCGGTATCAGACTGATTGCGCAGTTTCAGATCAAGTTCCTCCCTTATGCCAATCAGTTCTTCAATCGTGTTGATATTGAAATGATGACGATCGAGAATGCTTTTAATCAGTTCGGAGCTGGCCATTAGCCTGCCTGAGCTCTTCACCTTTACAGTAATTTGTTTGATTT
>JAWOGX010000212.1:0-11187 GCA_046496455.1 Bacteroidales bacterium
CCCACATGCTGTCGCAGCTCGCGCATGGCCGCCGCGTTCTTGTGCAGGGAAGACAATCCCCTGACTGTTGAGGGTGTTGAATTGGGGCGTCACCTTTTCTATGACGGAAGATTGTCGGGGAGAACCCATCCCGATTCGCTGATGTCTTGCGCGAGTTGCCATCGACAGTCGAGAGCGTTTGACCTGGGCGCCGACCATCCGATATACAACGATCCCGATGGGCGTCCACGGGGGTTAAGTGGGGCAAAGACACCACACACAACCCTCCCGCTTTTCAACCTGATCTGGAACCATGAAGGGTACCTGTGGAATGGAATGATCCATAAGGACAACACGAACCTGGGGTCTGCAGGGTACGGCGTTCCTGCCCTGCCGGAGTATCATATGAAAAACATAGAGTCATTGACCTGGATGGGTATGGCGGCCCCCCACGAGATGAACGGTAGTCCTGAACAAAGTGTAGCCCTGTTGAAAACCATCCCGATGTACCCCCCGATGTTCGAGGC
Organism: Bacteroidales bacterium; assembly: GCA_046496455.1. Taxonomy (GTDB): domain Bacteria; phylum Bacteroidota; class Bacteroidia; order Bacteroidales; family SKPS01; genus SKPS01. The sequence goes on from JAWOGX010000212.1 coordinate 507, forward strand.
AGCCTTCGGCACCCCGGATATTACGTATGAGCGGGTTTCCAAAGCTATTGCACAATTCATCAGAACCATTATTTCTGCCAACTCAAAGGCACACCAGGTTTTCAGGGGGGAAACCAATTTCAGCGATGCCGAACGTATGGGCTATGTTCTGTTTGTGACCGAAGAGGGAGCCGACTGCTTCCATTGCCACGGATCAGAAGGGGCACCACTGTTCACCACCCACCAGTTTTACAACAACGCCAAGGACACCTGCTTCACCGGGCCTTGCCAGGATCCGCGTGACCGATACGCAGTAACAAAAAAAGAATCAGATCGCGGTGCCTACAAAGCCACTACCCTCATCAACATTGAACATCAGGGACCCTATATGCACGACGGAAGATTCCGGACCCTGGACGATGTCATCCAATTTTACAACCAGGGGTTGAAGTATTCCCTATATGCACATCCTCTGATGCACAAAGTGTTTCCTCCATACTCCAACGGCATGAATCTGAACCCGGTGCAGATCGCCCAACTGAAGGCGTTCCTCCTCACCTTAACCGATCACGACTTCCTGGTAGATCCGAAATACAGCAACCCCAGGCCGAATGACCCGTATTTCATAAAACACAATTAGCTGATGTGATGATGTGATGATGTGATGATGGACTAATCTTCTTCGAGCTCTAACCAGTATGCCAGTTGCTGGATCATATTGTAGGCTTTGTTGCTATACCTCTTCAGATTGAAGTAAAACGCTGTTGCGGCCAGGATCAGATAGGGCAATGAGGGATTGGCAAGGACCCTGTCATAGAGCTTCTCCCCGATAAAGCCATACAGATAGGCAGCAACCAGTGCAATGACTACCGTGCCGGCGAAAGTGGCAATCCAGGATCCCGTGAAAAGCAATCGCAATTCCACCTCAAGACGATTATCCTCATGCTTGAGGGATCCGGCTATCTTCACAATATCCTCTTCGCCATTTAATTTATGCGATTGGATGGATAACTTATCCCCTTCAAGAGTTCCGGTAAACAACGGAACACTTGAACCCTGCGACTTTTTCATGGACTTACGCCCCACTGGAAAATCGCTCTTTTGCTCAAGGAGCAGGAAGAATTTCCTATGCAACTCCTTTACGGATGGAGAAGTTACAAAAATGAACCGTTGGAAAGGCAATAGCATCGTCTGATCATATTTACGACAAAGATGCGAAAAAGAACAGGAGATTTTGCTACTTTCGCCTCTGAAAGTTTGTAACCAGGGCATATAATGCCCATTTTTACTGTCGGAATCTTATACCAAATGTCTTTCAGGGAACATATTCAGGAGAAACTTGAGCAATTCCACCATTGGCGTATCGGAAGAATTCCCGATAAGCAGTTCATTGGCATAGTAGCTATGCTTGTAGGGCTTGGTGCAGGACTCGCTGCAGTAGTCCTGAAAAACACAGTCCACTTCATCAGAATGTTCCTGGTAGAAGGCTTGATTGCCTCTTACCAGCCTTATCTCTTTTTCCTTTTTCCGATCATAGGCATTGCCCTTACCATCCTGTTCATGCGTTATTTTGTAGGGCAAAAAGTGAAGCATGGCATCCCCAACATCCTCTATTCCATAGCACAAACTGAAGGCAAGATTGAGAAGCACAATATGTACTCTTCCATTGTGACCTCTGCACTGACCGTAGGATTTGGGGGTTCAGTCGGGTTGGAAGGACCAACAGTGGCCACCGGGGCTGCCATTGGGTCAAATATAGGGCAGGCCTTCAGGTTCAACCATAAACAGATCAACCTCATGATCGCCTGCGCATGTGCAGGTGCCATTGCATCTATCTTTAAATCGCCGATTGCTGCCATTGTTTTTGCCGTGGAGGTGATCATGATCGACCTGACCATGGCCTCGATCATCCCTTTGCTTATCGCATCAGTGTTTGGTGCGCTCACATCACACCTTCTGCTGGGGGCCGGTTACCTGTATTCCTTCAAGCTCACAGAAGAATTTATGATGATGGACCTTCCCTTTTATGTTGTCCTCGGCATCGTGGCTGGTCTGATTTCAACCTATTTCACCAGAATCTATATCTCAACCAGCGCACTGTTCAAAAGAATCAGCAATGCCTGGGTACGGCTGATCACCGGGGGGCTCATCCTCGGAGGGCTGATCTTCCTGCTCCCTGCCTTCTATGGTGAAGGGTACGAAGTGGTCAACAGCTGTCTCAGGGGGGATTTCAGTTATATCTTCGACAGTCCTGTGTTCAGGAGTTATCAGCAGAATGTCTTCGTTACCCTGATTCTGCTCGGGGGTATTGTTTTACTGAAAGTTTTTGCAACAGCTGCCACCTTCGGAAGTGGTGGGGTCGGCGGGGTTTTCGCCCCTGCCCTGTTCATCGGGGCAAACCTCGGAATTCTGTTCTCCCGCAGTGCCCAGCTCCTGGGGTTCAACATCAATGCCAGCAACTTCGCCCTCGTCGGCATGGCAGGGATGATGGCCGGCGTACTGCATGCACCCCTGACAGCCATCTTTATGATCGCGGAGATTACCGGCGGATACAGCCTTTTCCTGCCCCTGATGATCGTCAGTACTATCGCCTTCATCACCACCCGGTACTCGGTACCACACTCCATTTACACCCATCAGCTTGCCCAACGCGGACAACTCCTGACCCACGACAAAGACCAGAATATGCTCAAAATGATGAACGTGGCCGACCTCATTGAGTCAAACTTCAACATCATCCACCCTGAACAGTCATTGGGTGAATTGGTCAAAGTGATTGCCAGGTCTGAAAGGAATGTTTTCCCGGTGGTCGACAAACAAAACAATTACCTGGGGATCATCTTCCTGAACGATGTTCGGGAGATCATCTTCCAGCCCGAAAAATACGATGCTGTCTTTGTGAAAGACCTGATGTTCATGCCTGAGGAACAGGTTTCTCCTGATGACACCATGGAGAGCGTAGCCAAACTTTTCCAGGAAAGCGGAAATTACAATCTGCCTGTCATTAAAAATGGCAAATACCTGGGTTTTGTTTCCAGGGCCAACGTCTTTTCAGCCTACAGGAAACTGTTGAAAGAGTTCTCAGAGTAAGAGATTGCAGATTGCAGATTGCAGATTTTTAATACATAATAACTACTTAAATATCAACATTATCGATGGATAAAAAGAAATCTATTGTGCAGCGCGAAAAGGCGACGAGGTACGATTACACCATAAAAACTGCCCTGGACGAAGAGGTTGATGAGGTGAGTTACCCTTACCTGGAGAGGGAGTATGATGATCGGGGAAACCTTATCAGGGAAATCTCCTTCGATAATGCAGGAGAGATCCAGGAGTATTTTGAATACCGTTATGACAACCTGAACCGCCGCATTGAGTTGAAAAACTTCTATAATGAGGATGAGATGGCTGAACAGGTGCAGTACACCTATGGGGAAGGGGACAACCCTATATCAGCCATAAAGATCTATGCTGATGGGTCGGAGGAAGCCATCAGTTTCATTTATGACGATGAAGGAAGATTGCGCTCAAGGGTTGTTGTGAATGATGAGGGAGAAGAAGATGAATCGGAGGAATGGCGATATGAAGGGAGCCACGAAGTGTCGTATGAGAAGCGTGAATACGGGGAACCGGTCTTCAGGGAGATGCAGGAATATGATGAACAGGGAAAGGTCACCAGGGTCATTCTCTGGGAAGGGCCGGATGGCAAGGTGATGATCAACAAACTGTCTTATGATGAATCGGGACGGCGAAACCGGATTGAGAAAACCGATGAGCATGGGAAGGTCCTCGCTGTGATTCACATCAACTCATTTGATGGGGAAGAACCTGCTGAGATTGCTGAAACCACCTCCGGAGGGACTACGACTACACGCTATAGTTATGACCAGGAGGGGCGCCCCGTACTTCAGCAGGAATTCAGCCAGGATGGCACCATGACCAATGAGATAATCAGGACATATATCGAAGAAGGTCTTCTGAAAACCACGGAAGTAACTGCCAACCGCAGGGGTGAAGGGATGAACATCCACTACAGGATTGAATACGAGTACCGTTTTTTTGACTGATACCGGCAACCATTGGTGGGCTAAGCAATAAAAATTCTCCCGGAATCAAATTAAGTTTCCGGGTTGTATGGGTTCAAACTTTTTCACATCTTTGAACTCTCAAGCAATATGCTGTTGTCGTGATTTCATTATTAACCGGGAGAGGAAATCGTCGCAAATCAATATTAAAAAATGCCTGATCGATTAATGACTCTCTGAAAAGAAAGAAGGGAAAAGATATGAAAACGTTGGACACCATCAAGACGCCGATTTGCCAGTCTGTTGTTGATAACATCAGGAAGATGATTCATATCGGGGAGATAGGAACGGCATCCATACGGGAAATCAAAAAACTTGTTGACGAAATTGAAAAAGCATCGGGGGTGAAGTTCATCCGGATGGAAATGGGCATACCAGGACTTCCTGCCACAGAGATCGGTGTGAAAGCGGAGATCAAGGCACTTGAGAACGGTGTGGCAGCAATCTACCCCGACATCCACGGGATACCAACGCTGAAACATGAAATCGCCACATTTGTCAAGAACTTCATGGATATCGAAGTGAACCCGGATGGATGTATCCCTACCGTTGGTTCGATGCAGGGGGCTTTCGCCTCATTCCTTACGGTCAATCGTTTATATGAAGACAAGGGGACCACCTTGTTTATTGACCCGGGATTTCCGGTGCATAAACAACAATTGCGCGTGCTTAATCAGCCATTTAAAACCTTTGATGTATATAACTACCGGGGTTCGAAGCTTCGGGATAAACTTGAATCGATCCTGGGAATGGGCCAAATCTCATCAATCCTTTATTCAAATCCCAACAATCCTTCATGGATATGCTTTACCGAAGAGGAACTTTCCATCATCGGGGAAATGGCTGACAAATACAATATCGTTGTGATGGAGGATCTCGCATACTTCGCCATGGATTTTCGCAAGGATCTCTCCCACCCCGGCGTCCCTCCTTACCAACCCACGGTGGCAAGGTACACCGACAACTGGATCCTGTTCATCTCCAGCTCAAAGGCTTTCAGCTATGCGGGGCAACGCATCGGTATGCTTGTGATCTCCGATACATTGTTCAACGCCCGTTTTCCAAACCTGAAAAATTTCTATTCCAGTGACCTTTTCGGCCATGCGATGATTTTCGGAACAGTCTATGCCCTGAGTTCTGGCACATCCCACTCGGCACAATATGCCCTTGCCGCCATTCTGAAAGCTGTGAATGAGGGATCGTATAATTTTGTTGATGTTGTGAAGGAGTATGGGTTAAAGGCAGCCATCATGAAAAAGCTCTTCCTGGATAATGGGTTCACATTGGTTTATGATCAGGATGATGGAGTGCCGATTGCAGACGGGTTCTATTTCACCATTGCCTACCCGGGAATGGACGGACGGGAACTGCTGAATCGACTGGTTCATTACGGAATCAGTGCCATCTCACTGGCCATCACCGGCAGTGAGCGGATCGAGGGGCTACGTGCCTGTGTCTCCCTTGTTGGCAGGAATCAGTTCCCTGACCTTGAAGCCAGATTGAAGAAGTTTCATGCGGACCATCAGGATGAAAGTTAAAAACTAAAAACTAAAAGTTAAAAGTGAGCAGATGCTTTGATTTGACAAGCGCAGAGATGGCAAATCATTAGCAGCAGCTCAATACCCTAAACATCCTAAACTGCCTGAACAACTAAACAAATAAACATCAAACTTCGAACTTCAAACCACGAACCCTACAGAGCGCATAATAACCAAACTAATGTAGTCATGATCAGAAAAATGCTGTTTTTGTTGATTTTGCTTCCTGCCGTGCTGTTTGCCCAGGAAGAGAAGGCCCCGAAATTCGGGATTACCTTTTCCGGATTTGTAAAAAGCGATTTTATGCTCGACAGCCGGCAGACCTTTGCTGCACGCGAAGGGCATTTCATGTTATGGCCAATGCCTGTTAAATTGGATGCAAACGGTGAGGACATCAACGATGGTTACAACACCAACTTCCTGCCGGTGCAGTCACAACTTTCGGGTAAGATTACCGGACCTGATATCTGCGGGGCAAAGACCTCCGGGGTGCTGGAAGGGGATTTCTTCGGCACCACCAATGCCAACACCAACCTCCTGAGGATGCGGCATGCCTTTATGAAGCTAAACTGGATCAATACAGAGCTGCTGATGGGGCAATACTGGCACCCCCTGTTCAACACCTCCTGCTTTCCGGCTACGGTTTCATTTAACACCGGAGCCCCCGTCAACCCTTTCTCCCGTGATCCACAAATCAGGGTGCAGCAACGGTTTGGCAATCTCAGACTGTCGATTGCGGCCGTGGAACAAAGGGATTACCCCTCATACGGCCCGGCAGGGGGCAGTTCATCCTACCTGAGGAATGCCGCAATCCCTGAACTATACGGAGAACTGAGTTATAAGGCAGCATTGGGTGAGGCTGGAGACAACCTGCAGTGTGGTCTGCTGTTCGGCACCAAAACGCTGGTACCGAGGCTTGAATCCAAAGTGGGGAACCAGGTGTTCAAGGTTGACGAATCGGTACAGAGCATTGCTGCAAGCGGATTTATAGCCCTCAAAACCAGGCCGGTGACCATCAAACTGACAGGCATATACGGGGAGAACCTTTCCGATGTTCTTTCCATCACCGGGTATGCCGTTACCGGCATGATTGACACCATCACCGGCAAACTATCTTATGCGCCCACAGCATCCAGGATCGTTTGGGCTGATATTCATACCAACGGCAGCATATGGCAGTTTGGAGTCTTTGCCGGTATCAACCAGGCTACAGGAACTACGGAAGAAATGAATGACCCACAAGCCCCGATCTATGGTCTCACCCATGCAAACAACGCTGAAATCACCTCAATCGTACGGATATCCCCAAGGGTAGTATACAACCAGGGGAAGATGCGCTTTGCGGTTGAGGCAGAATGCACTACAGCAACTTATGGACTGGCCAACCAGGCAGGAATCATCCCACGGGATCTGAAAGGGCTCCCGCTGGATACCGAAAAAGTTTCCAACCTCAGGATCCTGCTGGCTGCCTATTATTTCTTCTGATCGGCAAAGAGCATTTAAGCAATTTATAACGCTTTTAAATTAATCCTCCTGATCGAATCGGTCTGTGGGTAAAAGTCCTTTCCCGGAAAATTTTCCCTATTTTCGCCGATCGACAAACTCAATCAAATAATCATAAAAAGCAATGGCAAAAGTTAAAGGAGCTATCGTTGTTGACATCGAGAAATGCAAAGGGTGCTCGGTATGCGTGCCGGCATGTCCGCAAACGGTGATTCAACTGGCCAAGGAGGTAAATGGAAAAGGTTACCATTATGCCTATATGGAAAACCCGGAAGCGTGTACAGGATGTGCGAACTGCGCGATTGTCTGCCCGGATGGTGTGATCACGGTCTACAAAGTAAAAGTGGACTAATCATTTACAAAACAAAAGCATCAGATAATGACACAGGAACTGAGATTAATGAAAGGCAATGAAGCAATTGCCGAAGCTGCGATCCGCGCCGGTGTTGACGGATACTTCGGATATCCGATCACACCCCAGTCGGAAGTGCTTGAGTACCTGATGGCTGAGAAACCGCACGACAGGACGGGAATGGTAGTCCTGCAGGCAGAAAGCGAAGTGGCAGCCATCAATATGTTATATGGAGGAGCCGGTTGCGGCAAGAAAGTGATGACCTCATCCTCCTCTCCGGGCATCAGCCTGAAACAGGAGGGGATCTCCTACATGGCGGGAGCTGAACTCCCATGCCTGATTCTTAATGTGGTAAGGGGTGGCCCAGGTCTGGGCACCATCCAACCCAGCCAGTCTGACTATTTCCAGTCCGTTAAGGGTGGTGGCCATGGCGATTACCGACTTTTCGTCCTGGCGCCGGCTTCTGTACAGGAGATGGCCGATTTTGTCGAACTCGGTTTTGAAATGGCGTTCAAGTACCGCACCCCTTCCCTGATCCTTTCCGATGGTGTCATCGGACAGATGATGGAAAAGGTGATGCTCAAGGAACAGAAACCACGCTGGACCGAGGAAGAGATCATCAAACAAACACCGTGGGCAACCACCGGCAAAACGCCCGACCGCCCCAGGAACATCATCACCTCACTCGATCTGGATTCAGCGAAGCAGGAACAGCATGTACTCCATCTCAAGGCAAAATATGAGAGCATGAAGCAGGATGTGATGTTTGAGGAGATCGGGTGTGAGGATGCAGAATACCTGCTTGTTGCCTATGGCTCCAGTGCCAGGATATGTCAGAAAGCCTACGACCTGGCCCGCGCAGAAGGAATCAAGGTTGGCATTTTCCGATTAATCACCCTCTATCCGTTCCCCGAAGAAGAACTCCGTGCGTATGGCGATAAAGTAAAGGGAATTCTCGCTGTGGAAATGAGCCTCGGGCAGCTCGTGGAGGACATCAGGCTTGCCGTAGGCTGCAGAACCAAAGTTGAACATTTCGGCCGGGTTGGCGGAATGATCCACTCTCCGGATGAGGTAGTGAATGCCCTTAAGAATCAAATTATTGGAGGATAATAACATGGATATCAACACAATCATTCAGGAAAAAAACCTGGTATACAAGAAAACCCCTTTACTGACAGACAAACCCCTCTCCTACTGCCCGGGTTGCGGTCATGGTACCTTCCACCGCCTCATCATGGAGGTGGTTGAAGAACTCGGCATCCAGGATAAGACCATTGGGATTGCACCGGTGGGTTGTTCTGTTCTTGCGTACGAATTTATGGATATTGATATGCAGCAGGCCGCTCATGGCCGTGCTCCCGCGCTCGCTACCGCCATCAAGAGGCTCCATCCCGAAAAGTATGTGTTCACCTATCAGGGCGATGGTGACCTTGCTGCCATCGGTACCGCTGAAACTATTCATGCCTGCAACCGGGGTGAAGACATCATCATCTTCTTTGTGAATAACGGGATTTATGGGATGACCGGTGGCCAGATGGCCCCTACCACCCTGGAAGGGATGCCTACCTCAACATCGCCTTACGGCCGTGACCTGAAAACGATGGGAAATCCGCTGAAAATAAGCGAACTGGTCGCTCAGTTGCCAGGAACCCACTTTGTTACCCGCCAGTCAGTGCACACCCCAAGGAATGTGCGCAAAACCAAAAAGGCGATCCAGCAAGCTTTCCAGGTACAGAAAGAGAAGAAAGGGGTTGCGTGGATTGAAGTGGTGTCCAACTGCAATTCGGGATGGAAACTCCCCCCTGTTAAAGCCAATGAATGGATGGAGGAGCATATGTTCCCGTTTTATCCCCTGGGGGACATCAAAGTGAACGGTGAACTCGTCAAGTAGTTAAACTTTAAATCTCAAAACAAATGACTGAAGAAATCATTATAGCAGGCTTTGGCGGACAGGGCGTGCTCTCCATGGGAAAGATCCTTGCTTACTCTGGTATCATGCAGGACCAGGAGGTGAGCTGGATGCCCTCTTACGGTCCCGAAATGCGCGGGGGAACCGCCAATGTAACGGTTATCATCTCCGATGAACGTATCTCCTCGCCGATCCTGACCAAATTCGATACTGCCATCATCCTGAACCAACAGTCGATGGACAAGTTTGAACAGTCAGTCAAACCGGGTGGCATCCTGCTCTATGACCCAAACGGCATTACAAGGCATCCCGTCAGAAAAGATATCTCCATTTATCAGATTGAAGGAGCTGAAGAATCTACCAAACTGGGAAATACAAAAACCTTCAACATGATCGTACTCGGGGCTTTTCTGAAGCTAAAACCGATCGTGAAACTGGAGAATCTTGAAAAAGGCCTCGCCAAATCATTGCCGGCAAGGCACCATAAGCTTATCCCGATGAACATGGAAGGGATCAAAGTGGGGATGGGGGCTGTAAAGTCCTTTGTAGCACAGTAAATGCCTCTTGCCTTAGAAACAGTCAAAGAACTCCTGGACGGACTTTATGATAAGTACAACCGCCAGGAGTTCATAGCCAATGACCCGATACTGATCCCTCACCGCTACTCCAAACGGGAGGATGTCGAAATTTCAGGATTCTTTGCCTCCCACCTCGCCTGGGGTGGGCGCGCTGCTATTATCAAAGCTGCGTCTTCCCTTATGGAACGCATGGAAGATGCTCCGTTTGACTTTATCCTCAATCATACTGAATCTGACCTGAAACGTTTCAGCAGCTTCGTGTACAGAACCACACAAGCTGCAGACATACAATTCTTTATAAAAGCACTGCAAAGAATATACAATCATCATGGCAGCCTTGAGCAAGTGTTCAAAGAGGGTATTTCCAATACCTGTCATGACACCTATAACGCAATTCAGCACTTCAGGAGCCTTATGCTGGAAACCTCACACCTGTCACGTTCAGAGAAACACCTTGCTAACCCGGCTTCCGGGGCTGCCGCAAAAAGGACCAACCTCTTTCTGAGGTGGATGGTACGAAAAGATGACCGGGGTGTAGATTTCGGAATCTGGGAAAGCATCAGTCCGGGCCTTTTGATCTGCCCCCTGGATATTCACACCGGCAACGCTGCCAGGGAACTAGGCCTGATCACCCGCAAAGCGAACGACAGGATTGCTGCAGAGCAACTGACCGAGATTCTGCGTCAATTTGATCCAAGGGATCCCGTAAAATACGATTTTGCGCTATTCGGGTATGG
>JAWOGX010000245.1:0-15920 GCA_046496455.1 Bacteroidales bacterium
GGTAGAACCGGTGTGATGTTCAGGGAAGGGGGTTGTGCCTATATCTATCTTTGTTACGGTATGCACAGCCTGTTTAATGTCGTGACTGGTCCGGAAGGGTTACCCCATGCAGTGCTTATCCGGGGGGTTGAGATTGCAGGTGGCTATGAAGCCGTTCAGAAACGACTGGGCAGGAAGTTTTTGCAGACAAAGGATACTACCGGGCCCGGGAGAGTAACCCGGGCATTGGGCCTGCATTACTCAATGACAGGTGCATCTTTATTGGGGCAGAACATTTGGATAGCAGATGCAGGCATCATCATTCCGGATCATCAGATCCTGACAGGCCCCCGGATCGGCGTCAGTTATGCAGGCGATGATGCTGCATTGCCCTATCGTTTCAGGGTAAACAATCCGGCATTTCTAAGAAACCATATCAATAAAAAATAAATCAAAATATGCAGATAGAAAAGCTGAATAATCCTTTTGCTGTGTTGTATGACGGTTATCATTGTTTTGGTTGCAGTAAAAGAAACACGAAAGGTTTTCACCTCGATTTCTATCGAAAGGACAATGTAGTTTATTCCTTATGGAATCCTGACAGGGACCTTCAGGGGTATCATAACCTTCTTCATGGTGGGATCCAGGCAACACTGATGGATGAGGTCAGTGCCTGGTGGATATACACCGTAGCCGGAACAGCCGGTTTAACGTCGAAGTTGTCCATCCGTTACCTGAAGAGTGTCCCGATACTGGAAGGGAATATTTTTCTGAGGGCGATGGAGATTGAGCGCCGCAGGAATATTTACACCATAAAAGGGGAGCTGTTCAGCCATGCCATGGAGTTGTGTGCGAGGGCAGAACTCGATTTCTTCACCTTTCCGGTTGAGAAAGCGATGAAAGAGATGTATTACCCGGGCCTGGAAAAGTTCAGCGGTCCGATGGTGGAGTCCTCTGCTCAGGGTTTTCCGGATGCCCTTTTTGAGGCTGTAGCGTAAGGGGCCGCCTCCTGGTTGGTGAACATCCCCTGCTTATACCTGAACCACGCGGCGATCCCGATCATGGCAGCGTTATCGGTGGTGTACCTGAATTCCGGGATAAATACTTCCCAACCCAGCTTATGCCCGGTTTCGACCAGGGTTTTTCTCAACTGACTGTTGGCAGAAACTCCGCCGGCAAGCGCTACCTGCTTGATCCTGGTCTTTTTGGCAGCCAGAACCAGTTTAGTCATCAGCGATTCGATGATGGCGGTCTGCATGGATGCTGCCAGGTTAGCCATATTTTCCCTGATATAATCGGGATTCTTTGCCAGGTGATCCCGGACATGATAAAGGAATGAAGTCTTCAGGCCTGAAAAGGAGTAATCCAATCCCGGGATCCTTGCCTGAGCCAGGGTAATCGCCTTAGGGTCGCCCTCCACTGCGAGTTTGTCGATGAGCGGGCCGCCCGGGTACGGAAGCCCCATGATCTTAGCTGCCTTGTCGAAGGCTTCCCCGGCGGCATCGTCAATGGTGTTGCCAATGATTTCCAGCTCAAACGGAGACTTCACCATGATAATCTGGGTGTGTCCACCCGATACTGTGAGGCAGAGAAATGGAAATTCGGGTAGCTGTGGGTGTTGTCCATCGATAAAGTGAGCGAGTACATGAGCTTCCAGATGGTCAACTTCTATGAGGGGTATGTTCAGTGCCAGGCCGAGTGATTTGGCAAAGGTCACGCCCACCAGCAATGAACCGATCAATCCTGGGCCACGCGTAAATGCCACTGCATCAAGCATATCATTGGTGATGCCGGCACGCTTCATCGCTGCCTGAACAACAGGAATAATATTTTGCTGGTGCGCCCTGGAAGCCAGTTCCGGTACCACTCCACCGTAATCTTCATGCACCTGCTGATTTGCAATCACATTGGACAATACCCTGCGGTCGCACAGGACTGCTGCTGAGGTGTCATCACAGGATGATTCAATGGCGAGTATGTAAAGTCGTTTTTGCATTCAGGCGGCAAAGATAAGGAGTTTGGCCCTCTTCCCCGAAGCTTATGTATCAGATTTCCAAAAAGGATATTACTTTTGCAGAGGATATGACCCGCTTTCATAATAACACCACCTAATGCTACAGATGAATGAGGAAATGGCGAATTGAGGATTCAGCTGAATTGTACAATATTCAGGGATGGGGTGTCAACTACTTTTCGATCAATGAGAAAGGCAATGTTGAAGTCACACCTAAGAAAAAAGGGGTGAATATCGACCTGCGCGAGCTTGTGGACGAGCTTCAGCTCAGGGACGTCTCTTCTCCCATGTTGATTCGTTTTCCGGATATCCTCGTAAACCGGATCGGCAAGATGGCAGAATGCTTCCAGAAAGCGGCAGAGGAGTACGAATACAAAGCGGAAAGCTACATCGTTTATCCCATCAAGGTGAACCAGATGCGGCCTGTGGTAGAAGAGATCGTAAAGCACGGCAGGCAGTACAACATTGGCCTGGAAGCAGGTTCAAAGCCTGAGCTGCATGCCATCATCGCCGTCAACACCGACAATAACTCACTGATCATCTGCAACGGCTACAAGGATACCGATTATGTGGAAATGGCACTGCTTGCGCAAAAGATGGGGCGAAGGATTTTCCTCGTGGTGGAGAAACTGAATGAGCTGAAACTCATCGCTGATGTGAGCAAAAGGCTGAAGATAAAACCCACTTTGGGCATCAGGATCAAGCTTGCGAGTTCCGGTAGCGGCAAATGGGAAGAATCGGGGGGCGAATCGAGCAAGTTTGGCCTCTCATCGAGTGAACTCATTGAGGCACTTCAATTCCTGGAGCAAAACGGGATGAAGGATGTCCTCTCGCTGATACATTTCCATATCGGTAGTCAGATTACCAAAATCCGGTATATCAAGAACGCTCTGCGTGAGGCCTCCCAGTTTTACGCTCAACTCCACAAGCGGGGTTTTAATGTGAAGTTTGTTGATATCGGCGGTGGTCTTGGCGTTGATTATGACGGCACGCGATCATCGATGAGCGAAAGCAGTGTCAATTACAGCATCCAGGAGTATGTCAACGATGCTATCTCTGCAATGGTGGATGTAAGCGACAAGAATGAAATTCCTCATCCCAATGTAATCACCGAATCCGGCAGGTCTCTGACGGCACACCACTCTGTGCTCGTTTTTGAAGTCCTGGAAACGATCTCCGTTCCTCTTTGGAGCGAGGAAGATATCATTACTGATGATGATCATGAACTTGTCAAAGACCTTTACAACTTATGGGATGCCATTAACCAGCCCAGGATGCTGGAGACCTGGCATGATTCCCAACAAATCCGTGAGGAGGCCCTTGACCTGTTCAGCCTCGGTTTGCTTGACCTTGACAACAGGGCGAAAATTGAAAGGCTTTTCTGGAGCATCGCCAGGGACATCCAGCAAATGACCACACAGAGCAAACATGTTCCCGATGAGCTGAAACAGCTGCCAAAGTTGCTGTCAGACAAATATTTCTGCAATTTTTCCCTCTTTCAGTCATTGCCCGATTCCTGGGCCATAGACCAGATTTTCCCGATTATGCCCATTCAGAGGCTTGATGAAAAACCGCTTCGGTCTGCTACTTTACAGGATATTACCTGTGACTCTGACGGAAAGATTGACAACTTCATTTCCACACGCAATATCGCCTATCACCTCCCCGTACAACCATTGCGAAGGGGAGAGCCTTATTATATCGGGGTATTTCTGGTTGGTGCATACCAGGAGATCCTTGGCGATCTGCACAACCTCTTTGGCGATACCAATGTGGTGCATGTTTCGGTTAACGGTGACGAATATCACATCGACCAGGTGATAGACGGGGAAACCATCGCGGATGTGCTTGAATATGTGCAGTATGATGCAAAACAGATGGTAAGAAACGTGGAACGTTGGGTCACTTCTTCGGTCAAATCAGGCATTATTACTGCCACAGAAGGCAAGGAATTCCTTTCCAATTACCGGTCGGGCCTTTACGGTTATACCTACCTGGAACCCAAATAATCAACCTTGATTCACCTTTTTTTCTTTGGGTGATCTTCTGAGGATGAACAACATGATTATCAGTAGCATCAGCAGGCCGTGGGTGATGAATTGTGTGAGCAAGGGTGAGTTCTGCATTTGAAAGATCACCAGAAATGTTAGCCCGTAATAGGAGGGATGGAGGTCGAAGCAGTCAATGATGTGAAACACGGCAGCTGCAATCAGCATAAATAATCCCAGGCCCCAATAGCCGAAGTTCATGAATCCGTCACCGATAAAGCCGGTGTTGCAACTCATCACCGGGGACATAAAATAGTGTTCACCAAGCAGGAAAGGCGGTGGCAGGTGGTATGGATAGGTGATCCATTTACCCAGAACGGAGTGGGATAAGAGGAGGGGGTGGCCATGGAAAAAGTCAAAATGGGCGCTTGTGAGAAAAGCCTGGGTAAAAAGGCTTCTCCTTACCAGCATCGACTCGGGCATGATCGAATAATGAGCACTGATGAATTGTGCGATGAAAACGGCAAGGATAAAGAGCAGGAGAAATACAGTCCCTTTCCTGGCGTAATCTCTGAAAAATAAAAAGAAAAACAAAGGGATGATGGCCACAAGGTAAGTTTTGTGCGGGTTGACCAGAAAGATATAGATCATGGCTCCAAGGGCCAGGATGGCGGGGAGGTACTTCCTGTAAATCATTCCGAAAAGGAGGAGTGCCGGGAGAATGGCTTTGGTAAGCTGCCCGAAACTGTAGGCTGTGAGGGTACTGATGTTACGGTTGGCCCCTGACCGGATCTCGTAAAGCGCTGAGGCGTCTGTCAGTGGCGAGTTCATATTTAACTGAAACCCGAAATCGACAGCAATCGGGATCAGAAACAAAATACCCAATCCACCAAGGAGGAACGGAATCCATCTTTCGGGCACAACAGGGATATTGCAGGCATATCGTTGGAAGCTAAACCTGAGCCGAAGAAGCAGAATAAATATGGTCACGGCAAAGGGTATCCCGGGATTTACCGGCATATACTGGAAAAGGATGAGATTTGGGATCTGAATGAACAGGACGAACACTACAGATGTCAGATGAAGGTATGGGGAAGGTTTCAGCAGGATAAGGGATGTCATGGTCATCCCGAACAGGAATAGGGACAGGGCAATGTTAAGAGGTTGGTATTCGTAAGAGAAATTGAGATGGGAGAAAAGGGGCTGGACAAATTGCCGGTACTCATAATCAAGCAGAGCATAGATGACCACCAACAGAATGACATGTATAACCGGATCCTTCCTGAGCAGATTTTTCAGATTAAACATTGTAACAGCTATGGGTTTGATGATGCAACAAAACTACAGTTTTTTGATGGTACGAATCCCCTAACGGGAATTTTGTAATTTTAGCCTCCCGAACCATGGTTTTTCATTGTGGATGTGTTTTTTGTAACAATCAGGAATACATTGGTTTGGTAATTATTTTTTATCATAGATCTGAAAGGGTAATATGCATATTGTGATTGTTTACCCGGGTGTAATCCCGGTGGTGAAATACGGCGGAACCGGCAGGGATATCTGGTACGAGGGCAAGGAACTGACCAGGATTGGACATAAAGTGACCTATCTCACTGGTGCCGGTTCATCCTGCCCTTTTGGCGATGTGCTGCATATTCAGCCTGGAAGGAGCTGGGACGAGCAAATCCCGGAATCGGCCGATTTGGTCCATTTTCATTTCACCCCCCGGCAACCTGTCCGAAAACCATACCTGGTTACCATTCACGGAAATGGCAAACCTGGTGAAACCTTTGATCAGAATACGGTATTTGTTTCTGCCAACCATGCTGCACGCCATGGCAGCAGTGTATTTGTATACAATGGTATGGACTGGGATGATTACGGTCCGGTGAAGCTTGATAACCGGAGGCAATACTTCCATTTCCTGGGCAATGCTGCCTGGCGTGTCAAGAACCTGAAAGGGGCAATAAGAGTTACGGCTGTGGCGGGGGAGAATCTCCATGTCCTTGGCGGATCGCGCATCTCATTCAGGATGGGGTTCAATATTTCTTTTGCCCGGCATGTAAGCTATTATGGGTTTGTTGGAGGAGAAAAAAAGTTCAGGGCTTTGCAGGGATCCAAAGGGCTGGTTTTCCCGGTGTTATGGTACGAGCCGATGGGGCTTGCCATCATTGAAAGCCTTTATTTCGGATCACCGGTATTCGGTACGCCGTATGGATCATTGCCTGAACTGGTCCCGGCCGAAGTAGGTTATCTTACCAACAGCGCCTCTTCCATGGCTGAAGCTATCGCGAATGCTGGCTCCTTCTCGCCTAGAGCCTGCCACGAATATGCCAGGGAGCATTTTAATGCCAGAAAAATGACCGGGGAGTACCTCCTGCTATTTGAAAAAGTACTCAACGGTGATTGCTTAAACTCTTCACCACCAAAGTCATCTGATAATTCCATAACCGGTTTGCTCCCCTGGCTTGAATAATTGGTGCAATGGAATTGTTTGTGATGAATAAAAAGATTAGGTTTGTGTCATAAATAACCATAACCATGTATCCTACCCTGGGACATTTCTTCAGCGCCCTTTTCGGAACAGAAATACTGTTCCCGTTGCCAACCTACGGTTTCCTTCTTGCCACAGCCTTTTTCTCTGCGTTTCTTGTGATGAGGCTTGAACTCAGAAGGAAATGGAAAGCCGGACTTATCCCCGCCTCCACAGAGAAAGTAACGATCGGAGAACCTGCAAAACCCGGTGAGTTGTTTATCTATGCTTTCTTTGGCTTTCTCCTTGGGTTTAAGTTTTTGGGTATCATTGTGGATTACAGTCTTTTTGCCAAAGATGTGCAGCACTATATCCTTTCGCTGGAAGGCAATCTCTTTGGAGGAATCGTAGTGGCCGGAATCTTTGTTTACTATATCTACCGAAAGCGGGGAAAGGAAAAAATGTCAAAACCCGTGGTAAAGGAAGAGGAGGTGCCACCCCAGCAGCAGGCTGCTGCCATCTTACTGATTGCCGCGGTTTCAGGGATTATCGGCGCCAAAATTTTCCATCAGCTCGAAAACTTTCGCGAGTTCCTGCAGGACCCGATCGGGTCACTCTTTTCTGCAGGGGGACTCACTTTCTACGGAGGACTGATCTTTGGCGTGATTGCCGTTTTGTGGTACATTCGCAAAAAGAATATCCCGCCCGCCCAGATGATGGATGTAGCTGCACCTGCGGTGATGCTGGCCTATGGCATCGGCCGGATCGGATGCATGGCATCGGGTGACGGTTGCTGGGGCATCCCCAATACTACCCCCAAACCCGAATGGCTTGCCTTTCTTCCCGACTGGATGTGGGCATTCAATTACCCCCACAATGTGATCAATAGCGGAATTCCAATCGAGAATTGCGCCGGGCATTACTGCCATGTGCTTGCCGAACCGGTATGGCCTACTCCTTTTTATGAATCTTCCATCAGTATCCTGTTTTTCGCTGTACTGATGATCATCAGAAAAAGGATTGCAGCCCCCGGGGTGCTGTTTGGAATTTATATGATGATGAATGGGGTAGAACGGTTCTTTATCGAAAAAATACGTGTCAACAACAAATACAGCATCTCAGGGTTTGAATTTACACAGGCGGAGGTGATATCTGTACTGCTTTTTCTGATTGGCGCTTTTATCGTATATTGGTTTCTGAAAAAGCATAAACCAAAGAAAATTGTTCAAAACGAAATATTAACAGAGCAGACTGAACTATGATTCTGGAGAATATTTGCAGAAGTGTGGTGAATATCGCCAAGACAACCGGCGATTTCGCACTGAATGAAATTGAAGCACTGACTGTTGATCAGGTCAAGCAAAAAGGGGAGAAAGACCTGGTAACTTACATCGACCATGCAAGTGAAAAGCGGATCGTTACCGCACTTGTTAAAATATTGCCTGACGCGGGGTTTGATACTGAAGAGAAGACCGTGGAGCATGAAGTCAGAGACTTTATCTGGATTATCGACCCACTTGACGGCACCACCAATTATGTGCACGGCATCCCTTTCTTTTCGGTGAGCATAGCCTTGACACAGCATGGTAAAGTGATCCTTGGAGTTGTCTATATCCCTGCCCTTGGTGAATGTTTCCACAGTTTTGAGGGGGGGGATGTTTATCTGAATGACAAACCCATAAGGGTGAGCCAGGTTTACAGCCTGGCTGATGCCATCATCGCCACCGGTTTTCCCTACGATGAGCTCCCGGATGTTGACAGCTATATGAGGTTGCTTAAAGTGTTTATTACCCACTCACACGGGATAAGAAGGTTCGGCTCTGCTGCCATTGATCTGGCTTATGTTGCCTGTGGCCGATTCGACGCTTTTTATGAAGCTGGTCTCAACTCCTGGGATGTGTCAGCGGGGGCATTCCTGGTTAAACAGGCAGGTGGCGAAGTTTCCGATTTTTCGGGCGGATGCAATTATATCGAAAGAAAAGAGATCATCGCATGCAATAAAGCCCTTTATCCCCGTTTCTTCGATATCACAAATTCATACCTCGTGTCGAAGACCCTGAAATAATTTACACCATAGTTGTGTTGAAGAAGATCTATCTGTATATCATCAAGTCCTATTTCGGACCCTTCGTAATGACTTTCACGATCTCATTGTTTATCCTGGTGATGCAGTTTCTGTGGAAGTATGTTGATGATATGGTAGGGAAGGGGCTCGATTGGTTCATCATCCTTGAGCTCCTTTTTTATGCGGCAGCTACCTTTGTCCCGCTTGCTCTCCCCCTTGCCATCCTCTTTGCATCACTGATGACCTTCGGAAACCTCGGCGAGCGCTATGAACTTGTTGCCATGAAGGCAGCAGGGATCTCCCTGAGCAAGGCAATGAAACCCCTGGTCGGCCTCTCCCTGCTCATCAGCCTTGCTGCATTCTTCTTCTCAAATAATGTACTGCCTGTGGCCAACCTGAAAATGTTTACCCTCCTTAACGACGTCAGGCAAAAGAAGCCCGCCGTCAATATCCGGCCGGGAATCTTCTACAATGAGATTGATGGCATCGTGATAAAAATTGCCGGTAAAGAAAAAGATGGAAAAGGGGTAAAGGATATCATCATTTACGATTACACTACACCCGAAGCTTCGCGGTATAACGGTCTTAGCGTAACCCTGGCCAGCAAAGGTGAAATTGAAATGTCAGATGATGAGCGTTTTATGACTTTGACCCTGATCGACGGCGTGAATTACCATGAAAAGATTGAAAGCAGGGACCAGGTGCAGTCAAGGCCTTTGCAAAGAACTTCTTTCGCAAGCCAGAAAAGAACGATCGACCTTTCCGCTTTTGCCTTCTCCAAAACCAACGAGGAGTTTTTTAAGGATGATTTCCGGATGCTCAGCATCAGGCAACTGAACAACACCATTGATTCTATGTACGGCAATTATTATACGGAGCGGGAGACATACACGCAGGAGATGTTCAGGGTTTTTCGCAACCTTTACGCTGATACGCTGGCACCTGATACTCCCCGGGAACGGATCGCACCTGTGGATTCCATGTTGCTTCGCAGGCGCTCAATCATGCTGACCGGACAGGATCCGCTCAGTCCAATCCCGGGAGATTCGGTTCTTGCCGATGAAATCCCCCGGTATCACCCGCAGTATGGTGATTCCATTTCACCTAAGCTGCTTGATAATTTCAGGGAAGAAGAGCAGGGAAACATCGTTTCCACTGCCCTGCAGATTGCCCGCAGCACCAAGGAAACCATGGCAAGCCGGTTTTCCATTCTCGATTCCAGAATAAGGCTGATCCGTAAATATGAGATCGAATGGCACCGGAAATTCACCCTCTCTTTTGCCTGCCTGATCCTCTTCTTTATCGGAGCCCCGTTGGGCGCTATCATCCGGAAAGGGGGCCTGGGAATGCCCGCTGTGGTATCTGTTGTGCTGTTTATCGTTTTTCATGTCCTTTCGATGACCGGTGACAAACTGGCTCGTGAAAGTACTGTCAGTCCTGCCGGCGGAATGTGGATGGCATCCCTCATCATCCTCCCCGCTGGTATTTTTCTTACGATAAAGGCAACCTCCGATGCAGCATTGCTCGACATGGAGGCGTGGGGGAAATTGTGGAAAAGGATTACCGGAAAAAGAAATCATGACCAGGGTACTACAGCTCACCAATAAACCGGTTTGGCCACCGGTCGAAGGTGGCCCAATGGCGATGGCTGCCATGACAAAAGCCCTGCTCGAAAGCGGCTTCGAGGTTAAAGTGCTCTCTGTCAGTACTCCGAAATTCCCATTTGTCCCTGTACCCGAAAATCACCCCTATTTACATAAGGCTCATTACGAAACCGTCGATATTGACACGCGAATCAAACCCTGGCAAGCGTTTCTGAATCTATTCTCATCCAGGTCCTACCATATAAAACGTTTTTTTAGCCAGGCATTTGTCCATCGTCTGTCAGAAGTGTTGCAGGAACAGCGATACGACCTGGTGATCATGGAAACTGTATATCTGACCCCATACCTTGATGCCATAACCCATGCTGCTCCCGGTATCCCTGTCATCCTCAGAGCCCATAATATTGAACACCTCATTTGGAAAAGGATAACATCAGGGGAAAAGAATCCGCTCAAACGCTGGTATCTTGGTCATTTAACCAATAAGTTGCAACGGGAAGAGATCCATTGCCTGAACCGTTTTCGGGCTATCCTGCCGATCACCGGCGTTGATGCATTGTGGTTTCAAAGTTTTGTTCCTCACTGCCAGGTCAAGGCAATTCCATTTGGCATCCGGAGCAATCCCGATGAACCCATAACGCCGGAAACAATATCTTTTCCAATCAAAGCCTACCACCTGGGTTCAATGGACTGGTACCCAAATCTGGAAGCCGTGACCTGGCTCCTGAAATCGTGCTGGGCGCAGGTTGAATCACAGTTGCCGGAGATAGAGCTTTTTCTGGCCGGACGCAATATGCCCCGTGAGATCCTGAAGCAGGAAATGCACGGTGTTCACATCATGGGGGAAGTCCCTGATGCGCAAGAATTTATACGGGATAAACATATGCTCATTGCGCCAATATTCTCCGGCAGCGGAATCAGGATAAAGATACTGGAAGCCATGGCAATGGGAAAGGTGGTCCTTACCACTCCTGTTGGTGCAGAAGGGATTGAGTACACTCACGGGGAGAATATATTGATATTCAGGGATTGTCGTGATCTTCTCAATCTTCTGAAAGCACTGATGAGCAAACCCGTTGAAATGCCGAGAATCGGAGGGAATGCCAGGATGCTCGTCGAACAGTTTTACAACCCCGAAAAACTGGCTGTTGAATTAAAAAAATTCCTGCAAACAGTGATTTCATAAATTCAGTTTCATCAGGTGATGTTTTGCCAATGAATCATCTTGCGGGCAACACCAAAAATCAATACTTTTGGGGTGTAAAATCGCGTGTCTTGAAGATTCTCTTTATTCTCCCCAGATTTCCATGGCCCCTCGAAAAGGGGGATAAACTGCGTGCATTCCATTTCATCAGGTTGTTGTCAGAAAACCATGAAGTGCATCTTTTTGCCTTATCAGACCGTTTGGTTAAAAAAGATGATTATGCTGCCATCCTGCCATATTGCCAATCGTTGGAGGTGGCTTATTGCAGCAAATGGAGGATATTCAGGGGATTGATCTGGGCCGGGGTGCGCAGGTTACCGTTTCAGGTCGGGTATTTCTATCATAGAGAGGCCCGCGGAAGGATTGCTTCATTGGCAAACAGGATTTCACCCGACCTGGTCTTTTGCCAGCTGGTCAGGGTTGCCCATTATGCCGATAGGTTGCCTGGAGTTAAGATGATTGATTTCCAGGATGCCCTGTCGCTGAACCTCGCCAGGAGGGCTCACGCCTCCCGTGGCCTCAAACGTCTCTTCTTTATGTGGGAGTCGAACCTGTTGCAACGGTATGAAGTCAGGGTGCTCAGGATGTTCGATCTTCATCTTATTATTTCGCAGCCTGATAAAGATGCGATTGCCCATGCTGACCGTGAAAGGATCCTGGTGGTTCCCAATGGGGTTGATTATGACTATTTTTCAGCTGACCAGGATGCTGTAAAGAGCTACGATATCGTGTTTACAGGCAACATGTCGTATGCCCCGAATGTAGAAGGGGCAGTATGGCTGGCAAAGGAGATCCTTCCTCTTGTCAGGGAGCATATTCCCGGGGCAACCCTGCTGCTGGCCGGGTCATCACCGGTGAAAGCGGTGAAAGAACTTGAAAGTGATGGGATCAGGGTGACGGGGTGGATGCCCGATATACGCAACGCATACAACAGTTCAAAAGTTTTTGTTGCCCCGATGCTGACCGGCAGCGGACTTCAGAACAAATTGCTGGAAGCCATGGCCATGGAGCTTCCGTGCATTACCACATCGCTCGCCAATGATGCCCTGCAGGCCAGAGACCGGGATGAAATCATCGTGGCAGACAGTGCCGGGGACATTGCCTCGGCGATTGCAGCATTACTGACCGATGAAGGGCTGGCCAAAAACATAGCAACTGCCGGTAATAAAATGGTACGTCGGAAGTACTGCTGGCGTGCAGTACTCAGCAGGCTGAATGTGGAAACCATCCAAAAGCTCTGAACCTTATAGGAAGAGAGGGAGAATAATATTACCTTTGCACCGAAAATCAGAGACAGGGCGAAAAATCCTATGGAATACAAGCTTAATAGTATCAGAGAAGCCATCAGGGAGATCAAAGAGGGCAATTTTATTATCGTGGTGGATGACGAAGACAGGGAAAACGAGGGCGATTTCATTATTGCATCGGAGATGGTGACACCCGAAAAGGTGAATTTTATGGCCACCCACGGCCGTGGTTTGATCTGTGTTGCCCTGACAGAAGAGCGTTGCGAACAACTGGGCCTGGAATTGATGGTGAACCGGAACACCTCTTCCCACGAAACCCAGTTCACCGTTTCTGTCGATTTGCTCGGCCACGGTTGCACCACGGGCATTTCTGCATCCGACCGCGCCAAAACCATCCGGGCCCTGGTCGATCCTGCTACAAACGCTTCAGAACTTGGGCGCCCCGGCCATATCTTTCCGCTCAAAGCCAAGAAAAGTGGTGTTATCCGCAGGGCCGGCCATACCGAAGCTGCCATTGACCTTTCCCGGCTCGCCGGTTTCAGGCCTTCAGGAACCCTTGTTGAAATCATGAATGAGGATGGCACCATGGCTCGCCTCCCTGACCTTTTTGAGATCGCAAAAAAATTCAATCTCAAAATTGTTTCCATAAAAGACCTGATCGCTTACAGGCTCCGTACAGAAAGCCTCATCCAGCGTGAAGAAGTGGTTGACCTTCCGACAGAATGGGGTAACTTCACCCTGTACGCCTATACCCAGATCACCAACGGCCAGATTCACATTGCTCTCGTAAAAGGGGAATGGGCAAAAGATGAACCGGTGCTGGTAAGAGTTCACTCCTCATGCGTTACCGGGGATATCTTCGGATCATGCAAGTGCGATTGCGGACCGCAATTGCACCAGTCTATGGAGATGATCGAAAAGGTGGGCAAGGGTGTGGTCGTTTATATGAACCAGGAGGGCAGGGGTATTGGATTGATCAATAAACTGAAAGCCTATCACCTTCAGGAGACTGGCTTCGATACCGTGGAAGCAAATATAAAACTGGGTTTCAAGGCAGATGAACGCGATTATGGAATCGGAGCTCAGATCCTCCGTGATCTCGGTTTGTCCAGGATACGCCTTATCAGCAACAACCCCGGAAAAAAAGTGGGTCTTGAAGGTTATGGGATATACATTGAGGAAATCATCCCCATGCGGATCAAACCCAATGCCTATAACGAAAAATACCTGAAAACCAAGCAAGCCAAGATGGGTCACGACCTGGATGTCATCTGATTCACATGCCCGGATACGGGTCATTCCCGGTTCTCTTCCCGCTTTTTCAGTAAATCCCTGAATGAGTTAAACTCTTTCCGGTAAAACACCCCGACTCCTTGTGTGTAGGGAGCCCCTTCGTAAAGGATATTCTGCTCATTGTACCTGTTGAATGCCTTGATCCTGAATCTCCCTTCCCGGTCAATCCTGTACTCGGCAACAATATCCCCAACCATATTGCTGGTGCGCTGAGCATCGTCCGCGTAAGTCCTTCCTCCAATGCCTACTTTGCTTTCAATCGTGAGGCGGTCATTAAGCACCTGCGTCTTGAATGCAGCCTCTACCTGTTCCTGTGACAGTCCGGTGCCGGGGTGGTAGGCAAAATCAACCTCGAAATCATCGCTGATGTTCGATAACCAGACAGACAACTGGTCTGCAAGCAATTCTGTGGTGTTCGTACCTAAAATGTTGGCTGAACTGCCAGCCTCGAGAAGCTGCTGTGACTGCACATTGGCAAACCGGCTGATGGCAAGCAGTGTGAGGAAGTGATAGTTCAGGTTGGGCCTGATCAGGGCCTGGTATCTTTCATTGTCAAAACTGCTCAGGTCCGGAAATTCTATATCGAATGTAATGGTAGGATCGAAAAGCTTATCGTTCATATGAATCACACATTCAACATTTTGTGCGCTCATTGTGGAGTCCTCCATGTTCAATGGCGCCAGGGATGCTTTGGTGGTATAAATTGCCTCAATGTCAATATTGGCATCGTATGGATCACCGGTCCAGCGAATGGTGCCTCCGGGCCTTACACTGAATTTTTTACTGATGAGATTTTCCAGATTGAAAGTGTAATCACCCTTAGCGATAACATATTGTCCGCGTAAATCAAATTCACCGTTGCTGTCGATATTCATAAGCAGGTTGCCGCTACCGCTCCCTTCAATCACATCACCGACCAATGGGTCAAAAATGAGCCGGACAGTAGCATCCGGTGTCACCTGTAGATTGAAGTTCAACCGGAGGTTACTCTGAGGCCCTCTTCTGCCGGTGCCCGAAATCACATCAATCTCTTCCCTGTGGTCGATGAATGTGATGAAACTGCTGCGTGAGACTTCCGATTCAAACACCAGCGGGATCTCAAGCGTTGTGTTTCTTTCGGTTCGGGCCTGAACGGTGATCAGTATGTCGGTGACCGGTCCTGTTATCGAAACATTGCCGGTTGCAAGTGCCCGTCCAAAATACATGGGATCCTGCTGGCCGTTTGTATTCATAAAAGTGAAGTTGTCGGCCCTGATATTTACATTGAGACTGAAATCCCTGAATCCTTTGTGCCCGATGGTGCCACTCAGTTTCGCACTGTAAGGGTCCCGCGAATTGAGGCGATTGTTATCGCTGAGTTGTATGTTGTCGAATATGATGGCATTGGGGGTGAAGAAAATGCTGTCGGCAAAACTGTATCGGGTGTTGAGATAATCAACAAATATGGTCCGTGCATTCACCTTCAGCCTTCCGGTCAGCTCCGGTGCATTAAAAGGCCCTCCGAGATGCATTTTGCCACTTGCAAATCCTTTTACATCCGAAGTGATATCTGAAAGGAAATTGCTCAGGATGTTGATCCTGAAATTGTCCAGATCTATGTGAAGGTCAAAGTTATCCTTGTTCTTTTTGAAAGGATAGATATACCCGGTGATTTCTCCTGTTTTTTTGGATCCAACATTTCCCTGGTAAATAAAATCGGCATTCAGACGCATCCCTTTCAGCTGGTCATCCCATAAGGAGACCAGGTTAAGCGAGCCCATCGTATCCTGATTGAACGCAAACTGCTCAATACTCAGGTCTGCCAGGATTCTTGGCCGGGAAAGGAGATTTCTTATCGTAAGGTCCCCGTTGATGATCCCGTCAAGGTCAACCTGGTAAGGTATTGTCAGAAAATCAAGCCAGGACAGGTCGATATGCTGAAAACTGCACTCAATGGCCTGATCTGAATCTGCTGCTGAACTTCCATTGATCCGTATGCTCTGATTGGTGCTGTAAAATACGAAATTATTGATATCCAGAATATTATCGACATAGGAGACGCCGCTTCCAGGCC
>JAWOGX010000271.1:0-3545 GCA_046496455.1 Bacteroidales bacterium
GAGGCGGTGATCAGGATCGCGAAAGAGGTGTGGAATGCTTATTACGCACCCGTTTTCGGCATAAAAGACGAACCAATACTGGCCATCTACTCCCATATGATCAGCAACCCACTTTACCTGGCAAACTACCCGCTGGGGCAGCTCATCGATTTCCAGATCGGGCAGCACCTGGCAGGCAAGGATTTCGCAGGTGAAATTCAACGTATGTTCCAGCTGGGCAGGCTCACACCGCAGACGTGGATGCAACAGGCAGTCGGCACCGGATTGTCCGTGCAACCCATCCTGGAAGCCACCACTGCGGCCATTGCAGCGGTGAAGAAGTGATTATGATAATTAGTAATTAGTAATTTGTCAATGCTTAAACAGCGTTGATCGTTTTTCTTTCTCTTTTCTGTGTTATTCATCTATTCACGCCAGAGGCGTGGTTCTCTATCCTACCTGGCTTCGGGACCATTCCTTCTTTTTCGGGTGTATAGTTACACATTCTGCCCAATTCCTCCAGGGGGCCTGAAGAATTTTTTAACAAGGCAAGCGTGGAAGAGAGGGGGCGGGAAAACTTATTCATGCTTCAATTCCATCGTAAAGGTATTTAACAGCTCCTTCAGCGGTTTGCCTTCGATCTGGTAATGGAACAGCAACACTTTCTTCAGGCTGTCGGACATGATCAGGTTGTCGATGCTTGCCCGCTCGTATCCGGACTCCTCCGCCCGTGGCTTCAGCGTTTCCAGGTAGGCATTGAAAATCACCGGCATTGCATGGTGGTAGGCTGTCGGGTGCTCATCTTTGTAATAAAGCTTCAGCAGTGTCTGAAATGCTTCATCACAGGCACCCAGGTTAAACTCGGTGATGCTCTTGTTCAGCAGCACCTCGTAGTGCAAGGGTGCGATAGCCAGCGCCTGGTTGTAGTAGCTCAGGGCCTTCCTGCTGTCGCCGGTTTGCTGGTAGCTCCCGGCCAGGTTGTTCAGTACATGAACCTGATAGGGGTTTACTTCCAGGGCCTCCTTGAATTCTTGCAATGCGCCGTGGTGATCGCCTTGCGATGATTTGGCAATCCCGGAATACCACTTCACCGGTATGGAGAAGTTGTCCATGCTGAAATACCTGGCGTCTGTCCGGGCAGCATACCGCTCCATCTTTTGCCAGTTGCCCGATGCATGGGCTTTCAGCACCTGGTGATGGTTCTTCTCTGCCCTGGCCCGACTCAGCAGATGCATTCCTGAGAAAAGGGTGGCCAGCATCGCTGTAACAAGCATTAACAGGATGACCTTGTGATGCGTCAGTTTCCGGATCCGGCTCTTTTCCGCGGCAGGGATGCACAATATGAAAAGCAAAATCATGATGAACTGATGCTCAAATCTTTCCATCGAAAAATCAGATAATGCCAGCACAAAATAGCCAATCAGTCCGGCGAGCATCAGATTCCGGGGTAATCCCAGCCCGCTCTTCCATCTCCGGAAGGCAAAGAAATCATACACCGGAATGAGCAGGATTCCCAGAAATGCAATTATTCCCAATATGCCTGACTCTGCCATGACCCACAGGTAATCGTTGTGGGGCCTCTGAAAGGTTTCATATCCCATGTAAACACGGTTGTTCAGGTCGAAAAAATCATCAAGCCCATATTTCGGGAAATAGATCTGCCAGTTGCCACCGCCCACACCCAATAGCGGATGCTCCCTGATCATCTGCATTGTATTGCTCCAAACGATCATCCTTTCCTCGAATGACCCTGTCATCAGCCCCTGAAGCATTTCACGCTGAAACAATAATGTATATCCTGCTGGGAAAATCATAAGGAGCAGTATGCCTATCAGAATCCACATTCTCACTTTTCGCGATGATGTTATAAAAACCAATATCAAAATAAATAAAGCAGAAGCAGCCAGTGCAATGAATGCGGTTTTGGCACGGAGAAGAACCACGGTGGCGGCTATGATCAACAACAGCAGGATGAGCGCTGCTTTACCACAGTTGCGATGTGTGATGCTGAGCAGGTAAATTACAAAAGGGGTTAACAAAACCAGGTAGGATGCAAAAAGGTTTTTATGTCCGAACGGTGTTGCCAGGTCGTTCAGATCCACATTTTGCATATCAAGGCCAGGCAGTTCAACAGCAAAAATCAGGTAACTGACAATGATGGAGGCCACTGCAGCTAAGGCTGTCAGCTTAATACTGATCTTTCCATCCTGATGCAGCAGAAAAAGCACCAATGCCATGACCAGTGTGATCACCCACCGGTCGGTCCAGTGCTTAGCTTCAGCAGTATTGAGTGCGAAGGCTCCCGCAACTGCATAGGCAATCAGCAGAAGAGCAAAAGGTATCAGACGCCATAAAGCGGGGAGGGGAAGGCCCTTTTTGTTCTGAATCAAGCTGATTATGATGATGATGAGAAGCAGGATCAGCATTGCGCCCAGGAAAATCCCGCGGGGTAGAAGTTTGCTGTCAAGAAGGCCGGAATGGGAAACCAAAGGGATCAGTGCAATGCACAGAAAGAGTATTGCGCCAGGGATGGTGATGCCGTAAGCGTTGAGTTTTGCCTCTGTGCTACTCCACATCGTGCATGGTTATCATTGCCGTATCAGTTTCCTCTTGAGGGTGCTGCCATCCGAACGCACAACCACCGCATAGTAGGTCCCCGGTTTCAGATTGAGGTTAAGCGGGATTTCGTTTGTCCCAGATTGTAATAAAATTCTCTGTTCTTCAACGAGTTTGCCTTCGGTGCTGAAAATTCTCAGCAATGCGGTTTCCTCAACGGGGGTAAAGAGCTTCAGGGTCAATCGGTCGCTGAACGGGTTGGGATGGATGTCAAATCCGCTGTGTGCCTGCGCTGCAACGATCCCGACCGGGGTAGTGACTTTGAATGCGTTTGGGGTGAGCATGTAGCCATCGAAAAAATTGGATACGGAGAAACTGTGCCATCCCAAAGCAGTGCCGGTGGGGATGGTGATATTGGCGGCGATGGATGTGTCGCTGAGCACAAAGAGGCCGTTGGGATAGGTTGCGGTTGAAGTGGCGCCGGTGAAATAGAACCGCACGGTGTTGGTGGCCTGGGTAAAATGGGTGTTTACTCCTGTTATTGTGACGTTTAACGTGCTGCCAACTACCCCCTGGTTCGGATTGATGCCGGTGATTATCTGGCTGAAAAGCGGGAGGCTAACCCAGAATGTAAAAAAGATAAGTATAGCTTTTTTCATCAGGTGATTTTTGATTGAAGAACAGACATTAAGTTAATCTTTGCGATTCAGATATTCCACAGCGAAGGTACAACAAAAAGGGGAAGTATTCTGGAATAATTTCCGAGTTTTGTCAGGGAATAACCAAAATCAATCAGCGTGACGCAAGATACCTCCGGCCCATTGCTCAATCGTTCCCTGGGATTGAAACTCGCCATCGTAGTGGTCATTGGCAACATCCTCGGAAGTGGTGTGTACAAGAAGGTTGCCCCGATGGCTGCCGAGCTCGATTCCTCGCTGATGGTGCTGATTTGTTGGGTGCTGGGGGGGCTCATCACTTTGTTCGGGGCGCTGAGCAATGCAGAGCTTGCC
>JAWOGX010000012.1:0-3023 GCA_046496455.1 Bacteroidales bacterium
ACGCAGACATGAAGTAAAGCCGGGACATCAAGTACCCAGAAAGTACTGGCTGTCAACAATATTGAAGGAGGTATTGAAATCAGCATAGGCGTTGAGATGAAATCAACCGATTCAGATTCGACCATCAGCAGCACATTCACTGCAAGATGCCAGAACGGGGTGTATTCCGTCAGTATGGATCAGTTTTTTGACGAAAATTTACTCGCTCCATATGAAGGGATGGAGATTGCGATTGAGTCTGAGAACCTCGAATTGCCGGTAAAACCAGTTGCAGGGCAAAAACTGAAAGATGGATATGTCCTGGTCAAAGTGATGTCTAACGGGATTGTGATTATGACCATCAATGTCAATGTAACAAACCGGCAGGTAGTTGCTATTGAGGACCTTACAACCCCCGCCGGGACTTTCAGCAGTGCAAAGATCACTTATGATGTCGAAAGCAAATTCGGGTTCATCAAATCAAAGTCACAAGGTGCCGAATGGTATGCCCGCAATGTTGGTCTCGTAAAAAGCGAAACCTATGACAAAAAAGGCAAACTGGAATCCTACACGCTGATTACAGCCATGAGCAAGTAGCCCTCTATGCAAAACTCCACTTGCTCCCTCTTCCTTAAAACATCTTATATTGCATTCTGTTTAATTGCAAGTGTGGCTGTATCATCAGGCCAAACAAACCTTCCGGACTCAACACCTCCTTTGGTTTACACCTTCCCTTTACTCGATACCACTGTTGAATTCCACTGGCATCAGTCAAACAAGGCATCATTAATGTTCCTGGTAATCCATGATGACGAAAACACCTCCTCAGAAGTGGGGTTTGCACAGATGAAAAGATTCGATGCTTCTTTGGTTGAGATGAAAAACGACGGCAAATACCTCTTTAACCTGATCTCAGATTCCGTCTCATATCTTTTTAATCCCAACAGAATCTTCTGCCTCAATGGTATTGAAAACACGCTGTTGCAATACGGCCCCTGTGCCGATCATGTTGCCAGCGGAATTCACCTTTTTGCCCAACAAGTTGCCGGAGCTTTCTTCCTCCGTCCCGACTTTATTGTAGCGCTCCATAACAACAGAAACAATGGATTCTCAATCAATAGCTACCTAACAGATTCACTATTGATCAGCACTGTGGACAGTGTGTTCGTCAATCCTGAAAAAGACCCCGATAATTTCTTCTATGTGAATGACCCTGAACACTTCACGATCATCAGGCGAAAAGGCTATAATGTTGTCATGCAGTCAGAGAAACCTCTTTACGATGATGGCTCATTGTCATATTGGTGTCATCGTATGAAAATTCCATATGTCAATATTGAGGCAGAACATGGCCATCATGAAGAGCAAATCTGTATGCTGGAAGATATTTACGAAATTATACTGCTGTATATCAATGATTTAAAATAATTTTTAGTTTTTTTTTATAGTTGCTGTAACACCTGGCGGGTTCATGGCGTCATATGCATGTTAACCAGATAAAACAACAGCATCATGAAAAAGATTATTTTAACCATCGTCCTCGCCATCGGCTTCATCTCAGCCAATGCCATTGCTCCCTCTGACATCATCATCAACCAGAAGATCCGTTCAGAGATCACCTATCCCGATTTTGCACGCCACAATCAGGAAACTGGTTTTGTAGCCGTGAATTTCATGGTAGATACATTGGGCCAGGTAACAGTAAAACAGGTCAATTCTGACAACCCGGTTCTCCGCGACTATGTGGTTAAGAAAATGCAGGCTATGACTTTTAGCGAGTGCAAAGGAGATGCCTGCCAGGACTTCTACATCAGAATTGATTTTCAGCTCAAGTAAAAATACAGATTTCAGCTCCCGGAAAGAACTTGTCAAAAAGTGAACCCGGTCTTCCGAAGCCTGAATCCCAGCAGCGCTGCAAGCAGGATCACAGGTATCAGAAGACCGGGTTCTGACATTGATACCACCTCATCATTAAGATCCAGCTGTCGGTGCCCATCCATCACCTGTTTCTGTTTCCTTAAAAGTGCTGCTTTCTGAGCCTCGTTCTCGACAACAATGTAAGATGTAAGCGGCGTCATAATGCCTGTAGTAAAACTGCTCCTGACAAGCGTTCGCCAGTTTTTCCCCTCCTGATCAGGATGGAGTTTGAACCACCGCCACAATCCCTGTTGATGCAAAGCCTTGTTCCACAAACCTTCTGGTGCATCTATGGCTTCCGGACTGAAGCCTGAAGGTACGATTACAACAGAAGGTTCCCCATTGTCCGGCACATGGATTTTACTCCCGTCCGAAGCATGATAAGCCAATACTGATCGGGGTCTCCTGATCCCGGGAATACTATCTGCAACAACCCCAGGATTGTTAAAAAGAGCGTGGCCATAGGGTTCCCAATCATTACCCATGAAATAGAAACGGTCTTCATCAGGGTAGGTAAACTCCAGATCGCCAAAATCATCCAAAATGACTGCTTTTCCCGGGTTACCGCTGACCACAACAAATACCGGATAGGTGCCGGATTGCTCAAGATAGTGGGCTGCCAGCAATGAACGAATAGCCCTGTCAAGAAAAAATCCCCCTTTAAACTGCTGTTCCTTCAATTCATCAAACCATTGTTTTCCATTTTCAATCGTAGAAACTGATGAATTCACAAAGCTGAACCTTGCTCCTTCACTGAGTTCAGCGTAATTTTCCATCAAATAATCCAGAGATTCATAGTACATTCCGGCACTTGACTGAGCCCCGGCGGAAATATCAAGGATGAAATGAAAATAGGGCTTCCGTACAACTCTCTTCAGGTTCCTCTTTTCATCCCCGGATAGATAGTCAACACCCTCCACAAAACCGGATCGTGAAACATTGCCCGTATGCAGAGTGTCCCCCAGGTTCACACTTTTTCCATCCATGCTTAATGTGACGGGTTCCTTGTGCATCAGCTCAATTCCGGTTTGCCTGATCTCTCCCCCGGAAAAAGGATAAATGTGGAACCCGATCCTGTTGCCTGTTTTATACCAAAGCACTCCTGGGTCACGCTGGACCTGCCTGAT
>JAWOGX010000045.1:0-2756 GCA_046496455.1 Bacteroidales bacterium
ATATCCTGATTCTTTACCGGGAAGGGATTTAATCCATAACTTGTGCAGTGGCAATGTTCCATGACGGAATGGCAATCGGTCCCGATCAGGATCATATTCTTTCTGCGAATCTGATAATATGGATCGATGTAATCTTCATTGAGGTAGAAGAGGTCGAGCAGATCCAGGGCATAGAGATCACACGCCGGTGAACCGATCACGATGAAGGGCTTCGAAGCATCCGACTCCCTGACTACGTTCTCCTTCACCGGCAGCAGGAATAGTTTCAGGGGTGAGACCGGTTTGGGGGTATTGTATCGGACCAAAGCCAGGTTTTCTCGGGTTATAGGCTCATAATCAAGGTTTTGCCATCGAATCACTGGTGCATATACCGGCATTTCCCTGTTCAGTTCGAGCAATGCACTCTCCCATGCATTGCGGGAGATTGCGTACTGTTTCACCGTAATCTCTTCGGTTACTTCTGTATTCATGGTGTGAGATGAAAAACGATGCAGCAAAGAAATTGCAGGATGATTGCGGATGCAATGACCATCGTCATCATAAAAAATGATTTACATCAGTTTTTGGGGAATAATCAGGTTCAGAAAATCTTGGCGATGTGTTCAAGCCCTTTTTTATCCATAATAATGATTTTCCGCCCTTTTACGGCAACCAGGTGTTCTTCCTTAAATTCGCTCAGGAGCCTGATGACAGTTTCATTAGCAGTGCCAACCATGTTGGCCAGATCTTCCCTGGTGAGGCTGATAACCGTTGGACAACCATCGCTGTGAAAAACCTCATCCAGGGTCAGGAGCGCCTCAGCAAGCCTTTCCCTGACCGGTTTCTGGGCCATTGAAGTGATCTTTCGCTCTGCTTCTTCCAATAGAGTGCTGAGGGTAAGCATAATCTGGGCTGATATTTCAGGATAGCGGATGGTGGTCTGAAAGAACTTGCGTTTATCAATGAAACAGACAACCGAGTCTTCCATGGTGGTAGCTGAAGCAGAGTAGTTCCTGCCCGAAATCAGGGAACGCAATCCAAGCAGATCGCCTGCCCGTGCAATCCTGACGATCTGTTCTTTGCCCTCTGTACCCAGGCGGGAAATCTTGATGCTGCCTGAATGGACACAATAGATCCCCAATGGCCTTTTTCTTTCATAGAAGATCACCTGCCCCTTCTTGTAAAAATAGCAGGTCTTCTTGTGATACAAGTCATTGAGGTCACAAGGGTCAAGGCATTGGAAGTATGACTTCCCGAGGATCGGGCATTCCTGACAACAGATATCAATCAGCATAATGACAGCGAGTAAGTGAACGATAGGAGAATAAGAAGTCAAGAAGATATAATCATCTGCGGCGATCGATGGCTAAAGAACATATAGAAGCATAAAAGTAAGTAAAATATACCGATATCAACAAAAAAAAAGATCGAAAATATCACAGGGGGGTGAATTCAATTATCTTCGTGAACAGATACGATAACTTATGACGGATCCATCAGGCGCTCGGGATAGCCAAAACCGTTCACCGGCATACCGGATCAGGGTTAAAGGCCTTGTCCAGGGGGTTGGGTTTCGTCCGTTTGTGTACAGGCTTGCCCATATTTTTGGGTATAAGGGCTGGGTAGAGAATCGTTCCGACGGAGTGTTGATCATGATTCCGGCTGAGGGTGCCGATCCTGAACCATTTCTATCAGCCTTACGAGCAGAAGCACCGCCTGCGGCTGACATTGAGTCGGTTGAATATCAGTTTGCGGAAGTGCCCCTGCCGGATCGTTTTGAGATCAGAAGGAGCAATGAAGGATTGGGGGAGATCACAGAAATCAGCCCGGACATTGCCGTTTGCAGGCAGTGCCTTGAGGATATGAAGAAGCAACCTCACCGGATTGGATATCCCCTGGTCAATTGTACCCATTGTGGCCCCAGGTTCTCAATTATCAGGGGACTGCCCTATGACAGGGAACTGACTACGATGGAACCCTTTATCATGTGTCCTGAATGCACAAAAGAGTATGCTGATGTTGGCAACAGGCGTTTTCACGCCCAGCCCATAGCCTGCAATGCCTGCGGGCCGAAATATTCGCTCATTATTCAGGGGAATGAATCTGCTTTATCTTCTGTTGAAGCAATGATTGAAGTGATTGCGGAAAGGATTGCCTCGGGTGAGACTGTGGCGTTGAAAGGCACCGGTGGTTACCATCTGCTCTGCGATGCTCATCAGGAAGATGCGGTACTTCGTCTGCGGGAAGCCAAGGAGCGCGACGGAAAGCCTTTTGCTGTCATGTTCAGGGACATCAAAGTGGCACACAGGTATGTGCACATCGACCGGGAAGAGCAGGATGTGATCACATCGTGGAGAAAGCCCGTGGTTTTGCTGCGCAGCAAGGGAACACTTCCCGGATTGATTAACGGTCATCTGGATACCATCGGTGCTATACTGCCATACATGCCCATCCATTATCTTTTGTTTTATCAATTAAAAACGGATGCAGTTGTTTTTACCAGCGGAAACATTTCCGATGAACCGGTTGAAATAAATGATGAAAAGGCTGTTCATAGCCTTGGTAAAGTCGCTTCAGCCATACTGCGATACAACAGAGAAATCTATAACAGGGCTGATGATTCTGTAGTCAGGGTTCAGGGTGGGCAGACCATGGTGATCCGTCGCTCCAGGGGATATGTACCAGGGCCTGTAAGGTTGAAATTTGATGCGGAGGGGATATTCGCAGCAGGAGGTGAGCTTAAGGGTACATTTTGCATTGGCAGGGGAAAACAGGCG
>JAWOGX010000049.1:0-9119 GCA_046496455.1 Bacteroidales bacterium
CTGATTTGTCAATGCCTGTGACATAATAGAGCGGCGGTACAACCCCGCTGTAGAGTGCCATATTATAGACCGGGGGGACAAAAATCTCTGCATGACCTGCCAACGTGGAAGAAACAGGATCAAGTGCAGTGGCAAAAAGATATACCATCCCTTTGCCTGAGGGTGATGACATGAGTAAAGGCCTCTCATTCAACATGCGCATGATCACCGCTTCCCCGGCCGCTCCTGCCGGCTGGATGGCGTGATGACCAAATATCAGTGGCATGGCGAGTTTTGCAGGTTTTTCGCTATAAACCCCTTTATAGAGGGGATGATCAAAATTAATAAAAGCCACCCTGGCATCAGCGGTATCCGGTAATCCATAGGTTGATACACCCAGGGAAGAGAGCAGGGGATTGATACCCCGGGCATTTCCCGGCAATGAAGGTGGGATCACCACCAGGGCACCCCCATCATCCACAAAGGATGTAAGGGCCTGTGTCAATCCACTGGAGATCTCCTGCAAACCGCTGCAAAAGACAATGTCGTAACGATTCAGGCTCGAGAAATCTATCTGGGTGGCGGGTCGGCTTTCGTAACGGAAAAGCGAATCCCCTTCAAATAATCTGGCGATGGCCGATTCATCCTTTCCACCCTGCAACACGAGTACGCGGCGCTCCTGCGATACTTTCGTGCCGATGTAGAACCGGTCATCGAAAACGACCGGAAAGTCATCAATGGTGACCACGCCGTGGTAAATCCCTTCGGAAGCTATCCGCGTAGTAAGTTTCATCGTAGCTTTGGAGGATGCCGGTATGGTCACTGTTCCCACTGCTGCTTCCCTGCCGTTAAGGGTGAGCGCGACGGGAATCTCTTCCACAGCCTTCAATCCCGTATTTCCGATTCTTACCTGGAATTCAACAATCTGTCCGGGGCGTATCACCGGAATGTCCATCCAGACTGAATCAAGGTACAGATTGCCGGTATGACTGCCCGCCGACAATGGCACCAGGTACGTTTCAATGCTTTCCACAGGTGCCGCACCAGCAATGTCCACAACAGACAACTGAAAATCACTGACAAAATAGAGTACCAGGTCACGTCCCTGGCTCCTGCTCCTGAGATCTTCGACCTTTTCGAAAATCTCAGCTGCACTCCGGCTTACCGGTGAGAACTTCACTGTGGTCACCAGCTCAGTCAGATCTGACCTGTTAACCACTCTGGTATAGCGTGGTGAAAAATCATTGGTGATCAGGTAAAATTCATCCGAGGGCTGATAATAGCCTGCGATTTCCGTAACCTTTCTTACTGCCTGCTCAAACAGCATCCCATCGCTGCCCAGTACCTGAAGGCTGTTGGAGTTATCCAGATAAATCACAATCAACGGCTTGCCATGCAGGGGTGGTTGATCACCCTTTCGAATCACCGGCATGGCAAAGGCAAAAATCAATGATGCAAAAGCGAACAACCGCATCAGCATGATTATCAAATGTTTGATCTGTGAACGGCGCCTGCTTTCAAGCTTCAGCTCACGCAGAAATCTCACATTGGTGAAAAAAACCCGCTTTGGCCGCTTGAAATTGAACAAGTGGATCAACACTGGAATTGCCAGCGCAATCAGGCCATATAGCACCATTGGATTAAGAAACTGCATCCTGCCAGGGTTTAATGTGCAAAATTAAGAAATATCCTGTAACAGGTGAACAGGACTGCCTTTCGGCAACGATAAAAGATATCAACACCCCTGCTGCGGATGATTACCGGATTTCAAAGATATGAACACATAAAAAAGTGATGCAGGCAGCAGGATCCTGCTTAAACCTTTCCAACAATCAACAGTCTTAATGTTACCGGAAGAAACCCGTTCTGCCGGAGTTCCTGCAGTTCGTTTAAAACAAGCTGAAAAATAATTGACACCCAGTAACGTACTCATCCCAATATTGCATATTTTTGTTTCAATAATATTTTTATCCCCAATGGAAAATTATCAGAA
The DNA here is from genome assembly GCA_046496455.1 of Bacteroidales bacterium. Lineage (GTDB taxonomy): Bacteria > Bacteroidota > Bacteroidia > Bacteroidales > SKPS01 > SKPS01. The sequence continues at coordinate 1,973 of JAWOGX010000049.1, forward strand.
AATCTATCTGCCATGAGAAAACATATCGCTACCATTTCAGCAGGCATGATGCTGATCATTGCACTGACCGCCTTCACTTCAGATCAGGAAATCGTCTACAAGGAGCAGGATGGTGTAAGGATTACATACACCAAACAGCAGAAAGCCATTAACGACACAGAGGTAATGGAATACCTGATCCTGAAAATTGAGAACACCAACAACCATGGTGTGAAAGTAAACTGGAAGCTTGACATCTGGTATAACGGGGCATGCCGCACCTGCGACAAACCATCCCCGAGCGGATACGAGTTTTCTCTGGATATGAAGGCTAAGGAAACGGTTGAGGGTGACATCAACAAAGATGACCTGATGCTGAAGATTTATTCCCGGACTATCAAGCCAGAGCGTGAGGGTGGCCTTACAAAGTTTGAGTTCACCAACCTTACTGTATCCAAAAACTAATGCACAGAAGGTATATTTTGAAAGGAGCTAAGCCATGATCAGAAAAATGAAGTTGTACCTGATACTTCTTGGTGTGCTTATCACACATCTTGCCTGGGCGCAGATTGCGATCAACACATCTTTGACACCCCAGCAGCTCATCCAGAACCACCTGGTTGGAACCGGGGTGGTTGTCACAAATATCACCTATTCAGGCTCCCCTGGAGCCATCGCAGCATTCAGCAACGGTGGCACCACCAACATCGGTCTGAACAGTGGTGTAATTCTGACCAGCGGGTCGGCCAGCCTTGTTCCTGGTCCCAATAACAGCGGAAGTGCGGGCCAGGCCAACAATATGCCCGGTGATCCCCAGTTGCAGTCCCTCATTCCCGGTTATACCGTTTACGACGCTTCAGTGTTTGAATTCGATTTCACCCCGCTCAGTGATACGATAAAATTCAGATATGTATTCGGCTCGGAAGAGTATCCCGAATATTCCAATTCCAGCTACAACGATGTCTTCGGATTCTTCATCACAGGGCCCAACCCCCTTGGCGGAAACTACACCAATTACAACATTGCCCGTTTACCAGGTACAACCACCCCGGTCTCCATCAACAATGTCAACAACGGAACCTCTAACATGGGTCCCTGTATCAACTGCCAGTATTACATAAACAACGCCAACGGCGCGACCATCCAGTACGATGCGTTTACGGTTGTGCTGACAGCCTGGGCATTGGTAACCCCCTGCGTGAATTATCACTTCAAAATCGCCATCGGTGATGCGGGTGACGGAATTCTCGACTCCGGTGTGTTTCTGGAAGCCAACAGCTTCTCAACCGATGCTATCGAAATCTCCACCGAATACAGCGTGCCCGGAGCCGGCAAAGCCGCCATTGAAGGGTGCAACGATGCCATCGTCAAGTTCTCCATCAATAAGTTTGCAACCGATACAGTCTGGGTCCTGATTGACACCATCTATGGCACAGCAACCAACGGCGTTGACTTTACCCATATCCCAAAGTATGCTTATATTTTACCGGGACAGAAAACGGGGACCATTACCATTTCTCCCCTGATCGATTACATCACGGAAGGTGTTGAATACATCACTCTCGTAATTCCAACCTCCCCCTGTACCATTGACACCATCACCATCCCAATCCTGGACTATATTCCCATCAGCCTCAACATGATGAATGATACCCTGGTATGTGAAGATCCGGCCCAACTCTGGGTTCAACCCAGCCAGGGCGCACCACCTTACTCCTATGTTTGGGCCCCTGCCGCTTCAGTCAACAACCCGAATATCCGGAATCCTATCGCTTCCCCTACCACTGCCACTACCTATGTGGTCACCGTGAAAGACACCACCGGGTGCCCGGCCGTAAAAGATTCTGTTAAGGTCACTATCAGCCCCAAACCCCAGGTGAGTTTTATGCCCGACTATTTCAACGGTTGTGAGCCCCATACGGTCAACTTCACTGACTATTCAGCGCCAAACATCACCCAATGGCTGTGGGATTTTGGTGACGGCAATTCAAGCACCTCCAAGGATCCAACGAATACCTACTCCGCAGGTGTATATACTGTTTCACTGACAGTGACCACAAACGAAGGGTGTGAGGGCACACTTTCTGTCCCAAACCTTATCAATGCCTACCCCTCACCCACTGCATACTTTGATCCTGTTCCCCCTGTGGCACCAATCGACAACCCAACCATCACCTTTAACAATATGTCCACAAACGGTGCAACCTAGTTCTGGGATTTCGGTGACCCTGCCTCAGGGACAAACAATACCTCCACGCTGAACAGCCCATCGCACACCTACAACAGCGATGGTGTTTACACTGTCTGACTGATCGTCCATTCGGCGGATGGCTGCAAAGATTCGATCTCAATGCAGGTCATGATCGTTATCGATAAAATAGAAATCCCCAATGTGATCACCCCTAACGGCGATGGCAAAAACGATTACTTCTACATCAAGAATATTGAAAGAGTAAAAGCTTCAAATTTAGTGATCTATAATCGTTGGGGAATGAGGGTTTTTGAAATGGATGGGTATGATAATTCATGGGATGCGCGCAACCTGCCCGACGGCGTCTACTACTGGATATTGGAATACAGTACCTACTTCCGCGATGACAAAGCCCACGGGACCGTAACGGTTCTGAGGAACAAATAACCTGATGAGGTTGAGCGCTTCGCTGTTGAGACGTTGAGCGCTTTGCCGGTGAGTTGATTGAGCGCTAAACTATTAAGCATTACTGCACTAAACTACTAAACAGCGCAGCGCTAAACTTCCTAAACCTACCTACAAACTATCAACCTCCACCCTCAAATTATCGATGATGAACCCTTGTCGCTCAGGGGTATTCTTCCCCATGTAAAACTCCAGCAACTCCCTGGCTGAGGTTTCCCTCTGGTATATGACCGGGTCGAGCCGGATGCTCGGACCAATGAAATGTTTAAACTCATCGGGGGATATTTCACCAAGCCCCTTGAATCGTGTAATTTCGGGCTTTGGCCCAAGTTCCGCGATCGCCATCATCCGCTCATCCTCTGAATAACAGTATTTGGTCAACTTCTTATTCCTTACCCTGAACAGTGGAGTCTGAAGAATATACACATGCCCCCCCTTGATCAGGTCTGGAAAAAACTGGAGGAAAAAGGTGAGCATAAGCAAACGGATATGCATCCCGTCCACATCGGCATCTGTTGCAATCACAATGTTGTTGTAACGCAGGTTTTCTATGTCCTCTTCAATATTGAGTGCTGTTTGAAGGAGATTAAACTCTTCATTTTCATAAACAATCTTCTTCGTAAGGCCAAAGCAATTCAGCGGTTTTCCCTTGAGGCTGAATACCGCCTGGGTGTTGACATCCCTTGATTTGGTGATGGAACCGCTGGCTGAATCCCCCTCGGTAATGAAGAGTGTGGATTCAAGCCTCCGCTCATGGGTGGAATTGTAATGGATTCTGCAATCACGCAGCTTCTTGTTGTGCAGGCTTGCTTTTTTTGCACTCTCCCGCGCCAGCTTCTTGATCCCTGCCATCTCTTTCCGCTCCCGCTCAGACTGGAGGATCTTCCGGAGCAATGCTTCTGCAACATCCTGATGGATGTGAAGGTAATTGTCAAGATTGCGCTTTATGATGTCATGGATGTAATTCCGGATCGTCGGTCCACCGGGCTCGATATGTGAACTGCCAAGCTTTGTTTTTGTCTGTGACTCAAACACGGGCTCCTGGACCTTTATGCTTAACGCCACAATCATTCCGGTACGGATATCTCCCGGATCAAAATCCTTCTTGTAAAACTCACGGATGGTTTTTACCACCGCTTCCCGGAATGCCGCCAGATGCGTTCCACCCTGGGTAGTATTCTGCCCGTTTACAAAAGAGTAGTACTCCTCGCCGTAATGTTTCTCACTGTGCGTCATGGCAAGTTCAAAATCCTGCTCCTCAAGGTGAATGATCGGATAGAGGGTGCCATTGCCGTTGATGTTGGCCTCCAGAAGGTCACGCAAGCCATTGTGACTCACAAGGCGCTGCCCGTTGAACCAGATGCTGAGGCCTTTATTCAGGTAGGCATAATTCCACAGCATCTTCTCGATGTAATCGTAGATGAAGTGGAAATTGCCAAAGAGAATCCCGTCAGGCTTGAATGACACAATGGTTCCACGCTGATCTTCAGATGGTTGCTCCTTGTCTTCATGCGTTAACTCACCATGCTCATACTCAACAATCTTAGTCCTGCCGTCACGGATGCTCTGAACACGGAACCAGGCCGACAAAGCATTCACGGCCTTGGTCCCCACCCCATTGAGCCCTACAGACTTCTTGAATACTGCAGAATCATACTTGGCACCTGTGTTAATTTTGGAAACGCAGTCGATCACTTTACCCAACGGTATCCCGCGACCGTAATCCCTTACCGTCACCACCCGGTCCTTGATCGTAACCTCAATCTTCTTCCCGAATCCCATAACATACTCATCGATGGCGTTGTCTATCACCTCTTTGATCAGTACGTAAATACCATCATCGCGGCTGGCACCATCCCCCAGTTTCCCGATATACATCCCAGGCCTCAAACGGATGTGATCCTTCCAGTCAAGGGACTTGATACTGTCCTCTGTATAGTTCAAAACTTCGTCACTCATTGCTCTCAGTACAGATTTCCTGCAAAAGTAATCCAAATTATCATCCTGATTTTTTGCAAAAGATCAATTTATCAACAGCGTAAAGTCAGTATTTTCTTTCTGAATCAAAAAATCTTGATGATGTTGAAGGTTTCAGGCATCAGACCTGAAAAACATCCAGGGGCAAAAATCAAAGTAAACCGCTGTGGTTCAGGATCAGGGCAGATCAAACGGATATTCCACCCTCACCAGGGTCAATCCTTTGGCCGGAACCGAGGATCCTGCACTGGAACGGTCACGGCTCTGCATGATCGATTCCAGGTCATGGACCTGAAGCTTACCACGCCCGATATCAAAGAGGGTTCCAACGACCGCACGCACCATATTTCGCAAAAACCTGTTTGCGGTTATCGTAAAAACCAGTGCTTCGTCACTATGACACCACTCAGCTTTTTTGACTGTACACCAATAATTGTTTACTTCAGTGTGTACTTTGGAAAAACACTGGAAGTCATGGGTACCGATCAGTTTACCGGCAGCGATATTCATCGCATCCACATCCAGGTTGCCCTGCCAGTACCAGGCAAAGCGCTCCTTAAAAGGGTTCTTTTGAATGAGGAGATGATAGTCATAGGTTCTGGAAACCGCATCAAACCTGGCGTGGGCCTCCGGATGGACCGGAATGATGTTTTGAATGGCAATGTCTGAAGGAAGCAGGTTATTCATTTTGAATATAGCCTGAGCGCAATCTTCAGGTTCGAGTGGCTTCGGCAGATCAAAATGGGCATACATCTCACGGGCATGGACCCCCGTGTCGGTGCGGCCGGCACCGGTAACCTGCAGTGGCAGTCTGAAAACAATGGCCAGGGCTTTTTCCAGCTCTGCCTGTACAGCATTGCCATTGGGCTGAACCTGCCAGCCGCAGTAGGCTGTGCCGTCATAGGAGAGTTTCAGAAAGTACCTGTATGCCATTTTGCTCCAATTCTTCACTGCAAATATCATCAAAAATCCTGTTATCCTGAAATCCTGTTTGTGATTTGCAGCATATGGGTAACTTTGCCGCTTGCTGATCAACCAAACAGCCTTTGAGACTGCGGGAATTCATACATAAAGCAAAGCGTTTCGGCGAACTGGTGGGGGAATCGATCCGGGGTACAGAACACGATTTCACCCAGATCCGACTTTCGAAAGCGATCCTCCTGCTGGCCGTCCCGATGATCCTGGAGATGGTGATGGAATCAGTGTTTGCGATTGCCGACATCTGGTTTGTGTCGCACCTGGGCGATGAAGCCATTGCCACCGTGGGGGTTACCGAATCGCTGAATACCATCGTATACGCTATCGGATTCGGGTTGAGCATTGCCATCACGGCATTGGTATCCCGCAGGATCGGCGGTAAGGAACCGGAACGGGCTTCCCGTGCGGCCGGACAAGCCATTGTGGTCACCGTCATTATTTCGGTAATACTGGCCATCCCGGGAGCAATCCATGCTGAAGATATCCTGCTGTTAATGGGTTTGTCTCCGGAGATGGCTTCGGAATACTCCTCTTATACAGCGATTATTCTGGGCAGCAATACCATCGTGATGCTTCTTTTCGTCAACAATGCGATTTTTCGCAGCGCCGGTGATGCAGCCCTCTCGATGAAGGTACTATGGCTGGCCAACATCCTGAATATCATCCTGGATCCTTGCCTGATCTTCGGATGGGGCCCCTTTCCGGAACTCGGGATTAAAGGGGCAGCGATCGCCACCTCAACGGGGCGGGGTGTTGCCGTTGTATGGCAGCTCTGGCTCCTTTTTCGGGGTAATGGCAGAGTGAAAGTCAGAAAGCAACACCTGATCCCGAGCGCTTCGGAGATCGGAAAACTGCTCAACCTCTCCTGGAGTGCGATATTGCAAAACCTGATTGCAACCGCCAGCTGGGTGGTACTGATGCGCATTATGGCCCAGTTTGGCAGCGAAGTACTGGCAGGCTATACCATTGCCATCCGCATCCTGATGTTCTGCCTCCTTCCCTCCTGGGGAATCAGCAACGCGGCGTCAACGCTCACCGGTCAAAACCTTGGAGCCGGCCGCCCAGATCGGGCGGAAAAAGCAGTCTGGACAACCGGGAAAGTGAATGTGGCACTCCTCGGGATCATCAGCATTGTATTGGTCATCTGGCCCGATGTGTTTATCAGGTTCTTTACTTCCCAGGAAGGGGTAATCAGCGCAGGTGCAGAAGGCCTGCGGATCATCAGCTACGGGATGATCGCCTACGGGCTTGGCATGGTGATGCACCAGGCATTCAACGGTGCCGGTGACACCCGAACCCCCCTGGTGCTGAACCTCATCAGTTTCTGGATCATCGAAATCCCCCTTGCATGGTTTCTGGCTGTATCCATCAACATGCAGGAATTCGGGGTCTTCTACGCAGTGCTGATCGCAGAATCCACCCTCACCCTGCTCGGTGTCAGCCTCTTCAGAAAGGGAAGATGGAAGAATCAGAAAATAGATTAAACTGACTTACGTCATTGTTTCTGCTCCATTTCTTCCCCTATTTGCACCTTAAATTTTACAAGTATGCACGCCG